>JAQGHZ010000614.1 GCA_028291485.1 Rubritepida sp.
CATCCGGGCGTGCCGGTGGTGACCTATGTGAACACCTCGGCCGCGGTGAAGGCGGAATCCGACATCTGCTGCACGTCCGGCAATGTGCGGAAGATCGTGGAGGGGCTCGGCGTGCCGCGCGTGATGCTGCTGCCGGACGAATACCTGGCGCAGAACGTCGCGCGCGAGACGGGCGTGGAGATCATCACCTGGAACGGCCATTGCGAGGTGCATGAGCGCTTCACCCCGGCCGACATCCGCCAGCTTCGCGAGGACCATCCGGGCGTGATCGTGCTGGCCCATCCGGAATGCCCGCCGGAGGTGGTCGCCGAGGCGGATTTCGCCGGGTCGACTGCCATGATGAACGATTTCGTCGCGCAGAAGCGGCCGGCGAACGTCGCGCTCATCACCGAATGCTCGATGAGCGACAACCTCGCGGCGCAATATCCCGAGGTGGGCTTCGTGCGCCCCTGCAACCTTTGCCCGCATATGAAGCGCATCAACCTCTCGAACATCCGCCTCGCACTGGAGGAGATGCGGCACGAGGTCACCATCGCCCCCGATATCGCCGACCGCGCGCGCCGTGCCGTCGAGCGCATGCTCGCGTTCTAGAGGAAGCTGCACATGACCTTCTCTCCCTTGCCCCGGATCATGCTGGAGCCGCTGGTGCGCATGGCGCTGCTCGAGGATCTCGGCCGCGCCGGCGACGTCACGACGGATGCCGTGATTCCCGCAGAGGCGTGCTCCGCCGTGGCGCTGGTCGCGCGTCAGCCGGGCGTGGTCGCCGGGCTCGACTTGGCGCTGCTCGCCTTCCAGCTGCTCGATCCGCGCATCGAGGCCCAGGTCGAGCGTCCGGACGGCAGCCCGCTCTCGCCCGGCGACGTCATCGCCACGCTCTCCGGCCCCGCGCGCGGGCTGCTGACGGCCGAACGGACGGCGCTGAACTTCCTCTGCCACCTGAGCGGCATCGCGAGCGCGACCGCGCGGGTGGTCGCGGCGGTGACGGGCACCAAGGCCAGCATCTGCTGCACGCGCAAGACCATGCCGGGGCTGCGCGCCGTCCAGAAATACGCGGTGCGTGTCGGCGGTGGCTCCAACCATCGCTTCGGCCTGGATGACGCCGTGCTGATCAAGGACAACCATGTCGCCATGGCCGGCGGTGTCCGCCCCGCGGTGGAGCGCGTCCGCGCGCATGTCGGCCACATGGTGAAGATCGAACTGGAGGTGGACAGCCTCGCGCAACTCCAGGAGGCGCTGTCGTTGAAACTGGATGCGGTGCTGCTGGACAACATGGGGCCGCCCATGCTGCGCGAGGCGGTGGCGCTGGTCGGCGGCCGCATGATCACGGAGGCGTCGGGGCGGATCACGCCGGAGACGGCGCCGGCAGTTGCGGCGGCGGGCGTGGACTTGATTTCCATCGGCTGGCTGACGCATAGCGCAGCCGTGCTGGATATCGGGCTGGACTATCGCGACGGGTAGCGAGGGGCGCTGCCCCTCGCGCTCCCCGCCGGGGTCTTGATCCCTGGACCCCGGCACTAAAGCCAGCGCTTGCGCCGCTTGTAGCTCTTGATGTCGCGAAAACTCTTCCGCTCGGTGCCATGGCCGCCGAGGTAGAATTCCTTCACATCCTCATTGTCCATCAGGGCGGCGGCCGTGCCGTCCAGCACGACCTTTCCCTGCTCCATCACATAGCCGTAGCTCGCGACGGAGAGCGCCATCCGCGCATTCTGCTCCACCAGCAGGATGGTGATGCCGAGGTCCTGGTTCAGCCGCCGGATGATCGAAAAAACCTCCTTCACCAGCAGCGGCGAGAGGCCCATGGAGGGCTCGTCCATCAGGATCAGCTTGGGCCGCGCCATCAGCGCCCGCCCGATCGCCAGCATCTGCTGCTCCCCGCCGGAGAGGGAGCCGGCCAGCCCCGTCCGTTCCTTCAGCCTCGGGAAGTATTCGAAGACCATCTCGATATCGCGCTTCACCCCGCCGTCCGCGCGCGTGAAAGCACCCAGCCGCAGGTTCTCGATCGAAGTCATGTCCGCGATGATCCGCCGCCCCTCCATGACCTGGAAGATGCCGCGCCGGACAATGAGGTGCGGGTCGATCCCGTCGATCCGCTCGCCGCCGAAGCGGATCTCCCCGCGCGTGACCTCGCCGTCCTCCGTCTTCAGCAGGCCGGAGATGGCCTTGAGCGTGGTCGACTTCCCCGCGCCGTTGGCGCCGAGGAGCGCGACGATCTCGCCCTTCGGCACCTCCAGCGACAGCCCGCGCAGCACGAGGATCACGTCGTTGTAGACGACCTCGATGTTGTTCACCTGCAGCAACAGCTCGCGCCCTGCCGCAGGGGACGCCGTCGCGGGCAGGCTGGAACTCACCAGCCCAGCCAGTCGCGCCGGCGGTCGAGGGTGATCGACGTCACGCGGTCGAGGCGCATCGTGCCCGCGCGCATGAGCTCGTCGACGCTGCCCTGCGTTGTGTCGCCCGAGACCACCGCGCGGTAGAGCCCGACGGTGAGCGTGCCGCGATGGTCCTCGGCGGTGAAGTTGGACGGTTCGCAGACGCCCTCGAAGCCGGCCGGAACCCAGTTCTGGCGGGCATAGAAGCCGTCGCGGATGCGCACCCCGTCCACCGTGCCGTTGTTGGCCGCCGCCGTGTCCATCGCCTCGACCATCAGCATCGCGGCGCAGACGCCGGCGAGGTAGTGCACCGGCCGGTAGGCCGTACCTGCCTGATCGCTGACGCGCGAGATCGCGCGGACATTGGCCATCCCCGCCGCGTCGCCGCCCCAGACCGTGGCCGTGCGCACCGGGAAGACCACTCCGTTGGCCGCGGCGCCGGCCGCCTTCATGGCATTCTCA
>JAQGHZ010000644.1 GCA_028291485.1 Rubritepida sp.
CCCTGCGCCTCGTCGTCTCCGGCGGCGCCTCCGCGCCCGTCGAGACCATCCGCGCCTGGCGCGCCGCGGCCCCCGGCCATTTCCTCGAGCTCTACGGCATGCTGGAGGACGGCTACCAGACCTACACGCGCGCCGACGACGATCCGGAGGAGGTCGCCGGCTCGGTCGGCCGCATCGCCAGCCATATGGGACTGCGCCTGCTCGATCCCGAGGGCCACGACGTGCCGCTCGGCCAGGAGGGCGAGATCGCCGCCGAAGGCCCCTCGCTCCATCTGGGCTACCATGCGAATCCCACCGCGAATGCCGAGGCCTTCACGGCCGATGGCTGGTTCCGCTCCGGCGACCTCGGCTACATCGACATCAAAGGCAACCTGCGCATCAGCGGCCGCGTGAAGGAGATGATCAACCGCGGCGGCAAGAAGTACTTCCCGCGCGAGATTGAGGAGGTGCTCTACACGCACCCGGCCATCCTCTACTGCGCCATCGTCGGCCTGCCTGACGCGCGCCTCGGCGAGCGCGCCTGCCTCTGCCTCGTGCCGCGCGAGGGCCATCCGGTGCTCGACCTCGCCGGCGTGCTCGAATTCCTGGGCGACGGCTTCGCCACCTACAAACTCCCCGAGCGCCTCGTCGTCCTCGATGAGCTGCCCTTCACGCCCACCGGCAAGATCCAGCGCCACAAGCTGGCTTTGGCCATCCTCGCCCGCGACAAGGAACCCACGCCGTGAGCTACGACACCCTTCCGAACGTCCTGGCCGATCGCCCGCATCCGCGCGTGCTGCGGCTGACGCTCAATCGTCCCGAACAGCTCAATGCGCTGGCGCCCGACATGCATCGCGCGCTGACCGAGGTCTGGCGCGAGATCGATGCCGATCCCTCCGTCAGCGTCGTCATCATCACCGGCGCCGGACGCGGCTTCTCGGCGGGCGGCGACCTCGATCTCGTCACCGAGATGACACAGGATTTCGAGACGCGCATCCGCGTCTGGAAGGAGGCGCGCGAGATGGTCTACAACATGATCGGCTGCTCCAAGCCGATCATCTCCGCCATCAACGGCCCCGCCGTCGGCGCGGGCCTCGTGCTGGCGCTGATGGCCGACATCACCATCGCCGGGCATTCCGCCAAGCTCATCGACGGCCACACCAAGCTCGGCGTCGCGGCGGGCGACCATGCGCCGATCATCTGGCCGCTGCTCTGCGGGATGGCCAAGGCGAAGTACTACCTCATGACCTGCGAGCCGCTGGATGGCATCGAGGCCGAGCGCATCGGCCTCGTCTCCCTGGCCGTGCCGGACGACGCGCTCCAGGCGAAGGCGCTCGATGTCGCGACAAAGCTGGCCGAGGGCCCGCAATCCGCGCTGCGCTGGACGAAGCATTCCATGAACCTCTGGCTGCAGCAGGCGCGCCCCATCTTCGAGGCCGCGGTCGCCATGGAGTTCCTGGGCTTCAGCGGGCCGGAGCTGCCGGAAGGCGTCGCCGCTATGCGCGCGCGCCGCAAGCCGGAATTCCCGCCCGGCAGCCCCGTCTGACGCTTGCGCCGAGGCACCTCCATCGCGGAGGATCGGTTCATGGAACAAGCCTCGCTCGTCATCGTCCCGCCCGAAGGTGGCCGCCCCTACTGGCAGCCCGTGCCGGCCAATGGCTTCGTGCGCTGCCTGCTCGCCTCCAACGAGATCGGCGCGGAGACGCCCTTCTCCATGGGCACGCAGACCGTCGATCCCGGCTGCTTCGTGCGCGAGCACATGCATCCGGAGAACGAGGAGGTCATCTTCGTCCTGGAGGGACACGGCGAGGCGCTGCTCGACGGCGAGACGAAGCATCCGATGGAAAAGGGCACCTGCTTCTTCCTCGGCAAGGGCCGCCTGCACCGCTTCGAGGCGTCGCCCGACAGGCCCATGGTCTTTCTCTGGCTCATGATGCCGGGCGGCCTCGAGACTTTCTTCGAGCGCATCGGCCGGGAGCGGGCGGAGGGCGACGCGAAACCCGCCCCCTTCCCCCGCCCCGCGGACGTCCTGCAGATCGAGGCGGAGACCGTCTTCGGCGCGCTGCCGCCCCGTTAGATCTTCTCGATGTTCCAGTAGAACAGCGCCGGCGCCGGGATCATCCCGCGCAGGTTGCGCCGGTGCGCGATCATGCTGCGGTACTGCCCCAGCGGGATGTTCGTCACATTGGCGATGTGCAGGCGCTCCAGATTCTTCAGGATGGCGTGCTGCTTCGCCGGGTCGGTCTCGTTTGCCCAGGCGGCGTTCATCTCCGGCACGCGCGTGTCGCAGGGCCAGCCGAACCAGGCGCCCTCGCAATTCGCCAGGAAGGTGTTGAGCAGCGGGTTCTGGATGCCGGTGATCGTGGCGTTGGTGATGAAGCAGTTCCAGCCGCCCTGCGCCGGCGGGCTGCGCGAGGCGCGGCGCTGCACCAGCCCACTCCAGTCCATGGCGATCAGATCGACATTGGCGCCGATCTGCTTCAGCGCGTCGGCCAGCATCAGCGCCGGCGGATGCAGCGTGGCGTTGTCGGCCGGGTCCATCACCACCACGGGACGGCCGTCGTAGCCCGAGGCCCGGAAAGCCTCGCGGGCCGCGGCGATATTGTATTCCGGCCAGACGAGCTCGGCGAACTGCGCCCCCTCCTCGCTGGTGCAGCCGAAGGGCGCGCCGCAGTCGCGCGAGGGGGAATCGCCCACCGTGGCCTTCATCACGTCCGACTGCCTGATCGCCATCATCAGCGCCCGCCTCGCCTGGAGATTGTCGAAGGGCGGAAAGAGATGGTTCATCGCGATGAAGAGCGTGTAGCCGAGCGGATCGTTGGGCGCGACGACCACGTCGCGCTGGCGCGCCATCCGCGGCAGGAGGTCGGGCGCGGGGCTTTCGATGATGTCGAATTCGCCGGTTGCGAGGCCCGCAGCCGCCGTCGCGGAATCGGGCGTGTAGAGGGATTCCACGCGGTCCACCTTCGCGACCTTGCCGCCGGCCGCCTGGCTCGGCGGCTCGCTGCGGGGCACGTAGTCGGTGAAGCGCTCGTAGATGGTGCGGGCGCCAGGGATCCACTGGTCGCGCAGGAAGCGGAAGGGGCCGGAGCCGACCATCTCCGTCACGGCCGTGCTCGGATCGGTGCGGGCGAGGCGCTCCGGCATCATGAACGGCACGTTGCTGTCGATCTTGCCCAGCGCGTCCAAAACGAAGCCGACCGGCCGCTTCAGGACGAGCACGAAGGTCCGGGCGTCCCTCGCCTCCAGACTGTCGGTGACGGCCATGAGCGCCCGGCCCATCGCGTCGCGCGCACCCCAGCGGCGAATGGAGGCCACGCAGTCGGCGGCGGTGACATCAGCGCCGTCATGCCAGCGCAGGCCGTCGCGGAGCTGGAAGGTCCAGCTCTTGCCGTCGCCGCTGCGCTCGAAGCCGCCGACCATCTGCGGCTGCGGCTTGTTCTGCGCGTCCAGCGCGAAGAGCGTGTCGAAGACGAGATAGGCGTGGTTGCGCGTGAGGTAGGTGGTCGTCCAGATCGGATCGAGCGCGCGCAGATCGCCGATCGGCACGGATCGGATCACCTTGCGCGGGTCCTGCGCCATGGCCTGGCGCGTGGCGGCGCTGAGCAAGCCGGGCGCCGCGAGCGCGGCGGCGAGGTGGCGGCGGGCGATCGACATCAGAGCCTCCCTGGAACGACGCAAGGGCCGGAGCCCCGCGGGCCCGGCCGATCCGTGCAAACCATTGTCTCCTCCGACGGACCTACGGTGGCTCGCCGCGGCGGGCGCGGCAAGCCTTATGAGGACTCAGGCATTGCCCGGCGGCGGACGGGGTGCGACGAGGACTTCCAGCACATAGGTCCCTCCTCCGGGTCGCACCGCTTCTCCAGCAGCGCCATGCGCGTGACGGTGAGCGACACCGGGCGCGCCGGTTTCGCATCGCTGCCGATCGGTTTCGGCCTTGCCATCCCGGCAGGCCAGTTTAACTGACTTAGCTATCTCAACGCCTCCTTCCGGGCCCGAGCCCCACCGCCGGGCGACCAATGCCCGAAGCGGCGGCCTCCTGCGGCGACGGAAAAGGCAGCCGTGCAGGAGCAGCCCCGTGGCGATCAACAAGGCCCATCTCGAGTTCCACGCGCTCGACCTCGACACCGGCTGGGCGACGCCCGCCGGCTACCCCGCCGGCATCCAGCAGAAGATCCTGGCCGGCACGCTGGACGAGGCGGGCAAGCACGGCTGCCGCACGCGGCTGCTGCGCTTCCAGCCCGGCGCCTTCACCACCGCGCCCTTCGTGCACGACTACTGGGAAGAGGTCTTCCTGGTCAGCGGCGACCTCTGGGTCGGCAACGACGCCGAGGGCAAGGGCGGCGAAAAGTTCGGGCCGATGACCTATGCCTCACGCCCGCCCGGCGCCTGGCACGGGCCCTTCCGCAGCGAGGACGGCTGCATCCTCTACGAGTGCCACACCTACGATCCGGCCTGAGCTCCGTTCAGCCGCAGGATCGACAGGTTCAGAAAGCCGGCGAAGCCCGTCCAGGCGAGATAGGGCAGCAGCAGCAGCGCCGCCCATCCGCTGACCGGCGCGAAGAGCAGGATGCAGGCCAGGATCGTCAGCCAGAGCAGGACCAGCTCGTAGAGCGCCAGGTCCGGCCGCTTCATCCCGAAGAAGAGCGCCGTCCACAGGAGGTTCAGGACCAGCTGCAGGCCGAAGACGGCGATCGCCGTTCCGAAGCCGGTTTCGCGCCAGACGAGCCAGGCGGCCACCCCCATCATGATGTAGAGCACCGTCCAGGCTGGCCCGAAGATCCATTTCGGCGGATTCCAGGACGGCTTGCGGAGCTCGTCGTACCAGGCGCCGACCGGAAAGAGCAGGCCGGCGAGCGCGGCCGCGAAACAGGCGCAGAGGAAGCCGGCGAGGCCGACCAGATCGTTCATGCCGCGCTGAACCCTTCGCGGAGCGTCAGGTTTCCTCGAATCCCGCGGCCAGCGCCTCGGCCATGCGGAGCGCCTGCACCGTCTCCGCCACGTCGTGCACCCGCAGGATATGCGCGCCGTTCGCCGCCCCAGCCAGCGCGATGGCGAGGCTCCCCGTCACGCGCTGCCCCGCCTGCTCCACCCCGGTGATCCGCCCGATGAAGGTCTTGCGCGAGGCGCCCAGCAGGATGGTGCAGCCGATATTCGCCAACAGCGGCAGCCGCGCGACCAGCGCCAGATTGTCCTCGATCCGCTTGCCGAAGCCGAGGCCGGGATCCACCGCGATCCGGCTGCGCGGGAGGCCCAGCCGCTCCAGCGTCTCGACCCGCGCCTCCAGGAAACGCGCAACCTCCGTCGCCGCGTCCTCGTAGTGGATGTCGCGCTGCATGGTGCGCGGATCCGTGGTCAGCGCATGCATGATGACCACGGGGCAGCGCCCCTGCACCACCACGCGCAGCGCGTCCGCATCGTGCCGGAGCCCGCTCACGTCGTTGACGATCTCCGCGCCCGCCTCCAGCGCGGCGATCATGGTGCGGGCATTGCGCGTGTCCACGCTGACCGGCGCGGAGGTGGCCAGCGCGCGGATCACCGGCAGCACGCGGGCGATCTCCTCCTCCACCGTCACGGGCGAGACGCC
>JAQGHZ010000692.1 GCA_028291485.1 Rubritepida sp.
TGCGTCTCCATCACGGCGATGAGCGCGCGGCCCACGGCCACGCCCGAGCCGTTCAGCGTGTGGACCAGCAGATTGTCCTTGCCGCGCCTATAGCGGGCCTTCATGCGCCGTGCCTGGAAGTCCCGGCAGTTGGAACACGAGGAAATCTCGCGCCAAGCCTGCTGTCCCGGCAGCCAGACCTCGAGGTCGTAGGTGCGCGCGGCCGAGAAGCCGGTGTCGCCGGCGCAAAGGAGGACGCGGCGCCAGGTGAGGCCGAGCTGGGTCAGCACGGCCTCGGCGCATTTGGTCATGCGCTCGTGCTCGGCGTCGCTGTCCTCGGGCCTGGTGATGGAGACGAGTTCCACCTTGCTGAACTGATGCTGGCGCAGCATGCCCCGCGTGTCCCGCCCCGCGCTGCCCGCCTCGCTGCGGAAGCTGGGGGTAAGAGCGGTGTAGCGCAGCGGCAGGACATTCTCGGGCAGGATCTCGTCGCGGGCGAGGTTGGTCAGCGGCACCTCGGCCGTCGGGATCAGGTAGCGGCCGTCCGTGGTCTTGAAGAGGTCCTCCTCGAACTTCGGCAACTGGCCGGTGCCGAACATGGTGGCGGCGTTCACGAGGTTGGGGACCGAGGTCTCGCTGTAGCCGTGCTGCTCGGTGTGCAGCGTCAGCATCCATTGTCCGAGCGCCCGCTCCAGCCGCGCCAGCGTGCCCTTCAGCACGACGAAGCGGCTGCCGGAGAGCTTGGTCGCGGCGGCGAAGTCCATGAGGCCGAGCGCCTCGCCGAGCTCGAAATGCTGCTTCGCCTCGAAGTTGGGGCGGGCCGGCTCGCCATGCTGGTGCATCACGACATTGTCGCTCTCGTCGCGGCCCTCGGGCACCTCGGGGTCGAGGAGGTTGGGCAGGACGGAGAGGGCCGTCGTGACGGCGGCCTCCTTGGCCTCGGTGTCGGCGCCTGCGGCCGCGGCGACGGCGGCGGCGACCTCGGCCTTGAGGCAATCCGCCTCGGCGGTATCGCCGCGCTTCATGGCCGCGCCGATCTCGCGCGAGAGGGCGTTGCGGGTGGCCTGTGCCCCCTCGGTCAGGGCGATGGCCGCGCGCCGCGCGTCGTCCAGCGCCAGGATCTCCGGCGAGGGAGCCGCCAGTCCCCGCCGCGCCATGGCCGCGTCGAAGGCGGCCGCATCGGCCCGTACCGCTCGGATATCATGCATGTTCTGGTCACCGATCCACAGGGCTGCGCCGCTAAGGCAGCTTCTTCAGCCCGTCAATGAATTCACCCGCCCCATCCCGCATCGGGAGGGGCCGCCTTGTCAGAAGGGGTGCGTCACGATCGGGCGTGCGGGGCGAAGAGGGCCAGCCTCACTTCGTCTCCTCCGGCGGCTTCGGCACCACCCAGAGCGCGAAGAGGATCGACAGCTCGTAAAGCAGGATCAGCGGCACGGCCAAGCCCACCTGGCTGATCACGTCCGGCGGCGTGATGATCGCGGCCAGCGCGAACATGCCCACGATCGCGTAGCGCCGGCCCTTGCGCAGGCTCGCCACGCTCAGGATGCCGACGCGGCACAGCAGCACCAGCGCCACCGGCATCTGGAAGGCGATGCCGAAGGCCAGGATCATGTGCATGACGAGCGAGAGGTACTCGCTGACCTTGGCCTCGAGCTGGATGGGCACGGTGCCCTCGCCGGCCGGCGTCTCGAAGCTGATGAAGAAGTGCCAGGCCAGCGGGAAGATGAAGTAGTAGGCCAGCGCCGCGCCCGCCAGGAACAGGATCGGCGAGGCGACGAGGAAGTGCGTCACCGCCCGCTTCTCGGAGCGGTAGAGCCCGGGCGCGATGAAGAGCCAGAGCTGCGTCGCCCAGATCGGGAAGGAGAAGAACACGGCGCCGAAGAAGGCCACCTTCAGATAGGTGAAGAAGGCCTCGTAGAGCGCGGTGAAGATCATCCGCCGGTCGCCGCCGCCTTGCTGCTGCAGGATGGTGGCGAGCGGGCGCGCCAGGAAGCCGTAGATCTGCTGCGAGAAGTAGTAGCAGATCGCGAAGGAGATGCCGAAGGCGATGACCGACCAGAGGAGCCGCCGGCGCAGCTCCATCAGATGGTCGATCAACGGCATCGGCTTGTCGTTGATGGGATCTTCGTCTTCGGCGGTGCTGGACACGGAGGGCCTCAGACGATCTTGGCGGCGTCGGCGGAAGCCGGTGCCGCAGCGGGGATGGTGGCAGGCGCGTGCTCGATCGGCGCCGCGACCACCTGCTCGGCCGCCGTCGGGACCGGCTCGGCGACCAGCACGGGCTCAGGCACGGGCTTTGCCAGATTCAGGGGCGCCGGGGTCGAGGGCGGCAGGAAGGACGGCGCCTCGGGCTGCGGCTCGGGCTCGGGCGGCTTGTAGGGCGCCATGGTCTGCGGCGGGATCATCGCCGGCGCGTCGGCTGTGTCGGCGGCGGTCGGCGGCGGCTTCCAGGCCGGCGTCGCGGAGATCGGGCTGTCGTTGAAGGTCTTGGCCAGCGTGCCGTCGGAATCGACGGTCTTCTCGATATGGCCCTTGAGGTCGAAGCTGCGGATCTCGTTCAGCGCGCCCTTCACGTCGGCGATCTGGTTCCTGACATCCTCGAGCTTGGCCTCGCGCACCAGCTCGTCGGCCTGCTGCTGAAACTGGGCGAGCTGCTTCTTCCCCTTCTTCACGAGGTCCGCAACACCACGGATCGCGCTGGGCAGGTCCTTGGGACCGATCACCACCAGCGCCACGACGGCGACCAACATGATCTCGGACCAGGCGAGGTCGAACATTCCATCCCCAATGCGGATAAGGCGCAGTCCGCCCTGAATACCAGGGCTCCGGCGCGCCGCCAATGCGGCGCGCCTTCTACTTAGGCGCTCGGGACGATGGTTGCACCCTGGCCGGCCGGAAAAGCAAAGGCGCGCTCCGGGTCGAAGGCCAAGCCGACACGCTGGCCGCGGATCAGGCGAAGGCCGGGCGGCAGGCGGGCATGGAGCTGAAGCGTGCCGTTTACCGTAACCCAGGCCCGCGTATGAGCGCCGAGCAGCCGGCAGAATTGCACCTCGGCGGGCATCCCCTCCCCGGCCGGGAGGATGCGCAGCCCCTCGGGGCGCAGCAGCAGCTCGGCGGGGCCGTCGGGCAGGCCGAGAGCCGGAACGGCGCCGAGGGCGCTGGTGGCGGCACCGTTCGCGACATGGGCCGGCAATCGGTTCACCTCGCCGAGAAAGCTTGCGACGAAGGGGTCCGCCGGGTGGAGGTAGAGCTCCTCCGGCGTGCCGAGCTGGGCCACCCTTCCCTCGCGGATGAGGGCGATGCGGTCGGCCATGAACATGGCCTCCTCGGCATCATGGGTGACGATGAGGGCGGGGATGGCCGCCTGCTGCAGAACGCGCAGCGTGTCGTCGCGGACCTGCTCGCGCAGGCGGGTGTCGAGGCTGGCGAAGGCCTCGTCGAGGAGAAGCACCTTCGGCTTGGGCGCCAGCGCGCGGGCCAGGGCCACGCGCTGCTGCTGCCCACCGGAGAGCTGGTGCGGCCAGGCCCCGACATGACCGGCGAGGCCGACCCGCTCCAGCGCCTCGGCGACGAGGGCGCCACGCTCCCCGCGCGGCACGCGGCGCAGGCCGAAGGCCACGTTGTCGCCGACGGTCAGGTGGGGAAAGAGCGCGTAGTCCTGGAAGACGATGCCCACGTGACGGGCCTCGGGCGGCGCCTCGCGGCCGGGCTCGGCGAGGAGCACGCCGTCCAGCTCGATGCGGCCGTGCTGCAGCGGCTCCAGCCCGGCGACGAGGCGCAGCAAGGTGGTCTTACCGTCGCCGGAGGGGCCGAGGAGGCAAAGGATCTCGCCCCGCGCGACCTCCAGGCCGACGCCGCGCAGAATCTCGCGCGGGCCGAAGGCGTGGCGGATGTCGGTGAGACGAAGGCTCATGCCGTCTTGTGCGGGCGGGGTGGAGGGATGTCCATCTCCGCCCGATCGCAAAGGGACTGGCACCACCCCATGGGAAACCGGCTGCAAGGCGGCCGGCGCTTTGGGCCTTAACCGAGGCTCCCGGCAAAGCGCTCGGCCAGACGGTCACGCCTGAAGGCCTCGGCAACAAAATCGACGAAGGCGCGCGTCTTGGCAGGCAGTAACGTGCGGCTCGCGTAATAGATCGAGATCGGTCCGCCATCGCTGTACCATTGGGGGACAAGGCGCACGAGCGAACCGCGTTCCAGATGCGGGAGTGCGTGGCACACCGCGATCAATGTCACACCGAGGCCAAGCAGGGCTGCCCGGCAGGTCGCTTCGGGGTCGTCGAGGACGATCGTCTCAGCCAGCTTCACGGGAATTTCAATGCCGGCGGCATTGCGCATGATGCGCTCGCGAATCCGGCCGGTGCGCGAGGAGCGCCATGCGATTCCGTCGTAGGCCGCGAGCCCGGCGGGATCGGTCGGCGGCGTGCGATTCCTGAGATATTCGGGTGAGGCCACCGCGATCAGGTGCAGCGGCGCAAGCGCGCGAGAGATGACGCCTGGGCCCCATTCAATGCCGCCGCCAATCGCGGCATCGTAGCCCTCGGCGATCAGATCGACCAGACGCGTGGTGAATTGCCAGTCGGGCTGAATGCCGGGATAGCGGACCAGGAATGCCGGCAGCAGCGGAAGGATATAATCCGCGCCGAAGTTGAGGCCCATGCTCACCTTGAGTACGCCCGCCGGCTCCCCGTCCGTCGCCATGCCTGAAATGGCCTGTTGAAGCCCTTCCAGATTGCTCCTGATGGCGAGAAGGAACCGCTCACCCGCGTCCGTGAGCGTCAGCTTGCGCGTGCTGCGGTGAAAGAGCCGGACGCCGAGATGGCGTTCCAGCATGGCCACGTTCCGGCTGACCGCGGCCGGCGTGAGGGCGAGCCGGCGTGCCGCAACCGAAAAGCTGGCGGTTTCAGCGCTGCGGACAAACGATTCCAGGTTGGCGAGCGTTTCCAGAGCACCTCCTTCAACGGATGCTTGAAAGATATTCCACCCATTAGCGACTAATCTTAGGGGAATTTGTCGGCATTATCCACAGCGCAATCGCAGGGAATGACGAACATGACGCTGACAGCACCCCCCAAAAATGGCCTCGGTGCTCTCCTCACCCCTCAGGACTCCGTCCTGATCCTGATCGATCACCACCCTTCCAGTTCGCCAACCTACACAGCCATGAGCCGATGATGGTCGTGAACAACGTCATCGGCCTTGCGAAGGCGGCAAAGGTTTTCGACGTCCCGACGATCCTGACCACCGTCGTGGAGGATCGCGGCGGCAAGCTCATCAAGGGATTGCAGGACGTCTTTCCGGATCAGAAGCCGATCGACCGGACATGGATCAACACCTGGGAAGATGCGCGGGTCGTCGACGCGGTGAAGAAGACGGGCCGCAAGAAGCTGGTCATGGCGGCGCTCTGGACGGAAATCTGCCTCGCCATGCCGGCCATCCAGGCCGCCGGCGAAGGCTATGAGGTCTACGCCGTCACCGACGCGTCGGGAGGCGTCAGCGCCGAGGCGCACGACACGGGGGTTCGCCGCATGATGATGGCGGGTGTGGTGCCGATGACCTGGCTGGCGGTCGCAAGCGAATGGCAACGCGACTGGGCTCGCCAGGATTCCGCGAAAGCCCTCGGCGAAATGGTCCTGCCCCACACGGGCGCCACGGGCACCTCCTTCGCATGGGAACTGCAGCTTCTCGATCAAAAGGCAGGCACTGGCGCCTGAGCCCACCGCGCGTGGCGCACGCATCATTCATCTCAGAGGATGTCATGACCATGACCAACGTAAGCGAAGACGCGAAAGCCGTCGTTCGGCGGAACACCGAGGAGGTGCAAAGCCGTGGGAATTTCGAGGTGTTCGAGGAATTGTTCGCTGACGATTTCCTCGACCATACCCCGCAGCCGGGACGCACGGCCGACAAGGCCGGCGCGCGCGAACTCTACAAGGTTCTGCGCGCTGCGTTCCCGGACTTCCACGCAGACATCCATTGGCAGCTTGCCGATGGGGACCGGGTGACGACCTACAAGACCTACCACGGTACGCACGAAGGCGAATTCTTCGGCATTGCGCCGACCCGCCGCAAGATCCAGTTCGAGACTGTGGATGTCATGCGCGTGCGCGACGGCAAGATCGCCGAGCACTGGGGCGTGGCCAATCTCTTCTCTCTCATGCAGCAACTCGGCGCGCTTCCCGCGGCACCGAAGGCGTAGAGCATCGCCCAACAGGAAACATGACCATGAGCATCGGTATCATCGGAGCAGGCCATATCGGCCTGGCGGTCGCGAAGACGCTGTCGCGGGCCGGAATCGCCGCGACGATCGCCAACAGCCGAGGACCTTCCTCGCTCGCGGCCTCCGTCGCAGCCCTGGGCCCGACCATCGAGGCCGGAACGCGCGAGCAAGCCGCCAGCGCCGACATCGTCCTGATCGCGGTCAACTGGTCAAAGCTGCCGGCGGCCGTGGCGGGCCTGCCGGCCTGGGGGGGGCGGATCGTCATCGACGCCAACAATCCGGTCGAATCCCCGCTCTTCAAGCCGGCCGATCTGCATGGCCTTGTCTCGAGCCAGGTCGTCGCCGACCTGGTTCCCGGCGCGCGCCTCGTGAAGGCGTTCAACCATCTGAGGGCGGACGTCCTGGCGAGCGATCCACAGGTGGACGGCGGTCGTCGCGTGCTGTTCTACTCCGGCGACGACAGCGCCGCGAAGGCGGAGGTCGGAGCGTTGATCGATCGCCTCGGCTTCGCCGGTATCGATCTCGGTCCGCTCGCGATCGGCGGCAAGCTTGCACAATTTCCCGGTGGACCATTGCCGAACCAGAACCTCGTCAGGATCGGGTGATTCCACTGAGCGATCCCCGGCGGCGAAGCCAAGCCGCCGGAGGCG
>JAQGHZ010000695.1 GCA_028291485.1 Rubritepida sp.
GGCCAGGTTTCCCGGGGCCTGCGCCGCCTGATAGGCGAAGGTGTAGGGGCTGTCGGCGACATAGCCATGGGCCCAGGAGGTCATTCGCGATTCCTTGAGGAGTTCAGATCGGCGGAGGACGGAGATAGGCGTCACGAGCGGGCGCGCGGCGGGGCCTGGAGGCGCCCATCCAGGAGGTGAGGCCGAGGCGTCCGCCGCCGCCGCCCTCCTTGCCGGAAGCTGTGCAGGTGGCGGGCACCGCGTCCGCCGCGAGGATGGGGTTCAGCACGAAATCCTGCTCCGGCCCGACGAAGAGCCGCGTCAGCCCGCAGATCTGCTCGAAGAGCGGCTGGCCCGGTAAAAGCCGTGCGAAGGATTCGGCGTCGAGCGGTCCGAGCCGGATGATGAAGCGCGCCTGCGGGTCCCACACCTGCGCGCCGACCGCCGCATCCACGCCGAGGCGCCCGTGCACCAGCCCGACACGGGATTGCTCGGTGACCGGCAGCCGCAGCCAGCCGCCGGCGAATTCCACGATCTCGACCTCGGCACCGGCCTCCTCGGCGAGCATGGCGCGCAGCCGCTCGGCGCTGCGGGTGCGGGCGGCGAGATGGCCGGCGTGGTAGCGCAGGCTTTCGGCCGGCACCGCGAGGCGACCGGAGAGGCCGGGCGTCCCCATGCCGATCGTCGCGTCGAGCGCGCGCCGGGCCGGTCTCGAATCGCGGGCCGGCCGGTACTTGGCGCCGGCGCGGACCCACATGCCGGTGAAGCGGCGGGCCAGCATGTCGAGAAAGGCGTGCAGCGCGCGGCTGCGGTTGCGCAGCTCGGCGCCCGTCGTGGCGGTGTAGTGCCGCGGCAGGGTACCGCCGGGCCCGATCAGGCCGAAGAGCGGCGAGGTGAGCGCGCCGGTCTCGGGATCGGCCGCCGTCACCTCGGAGAGCGGCAGGCCGAGCCGCGCGACGCTCCGGAAGGGCAGGTCCACCGCATCGCGCTCGCGGGCGACGACGAAGGCGGCCTGGTCGAGGTCGAAGCGCTCCGGATGGGCGGCGAGGGTGGCCATGGGGCTCGGCGCAGGCGCGCCGGGCGTGACGGCGAGCGCCTCGGCGGGCTGCTCCAGCACCTCGGCATCGGGCGCGGCGATGGTGACGATGGGCTGAGCCGGCTCTTCCGGCGGCACGGCCTCGACCGGCTGCGCAACTTCGATCGGCAGGGTAGGCCCCGGGCCCGGAACAGCGACGGCCGGCGCGACGGGAACCCGCCGCACGACCATCGTGGCTTCCGGGTCGTCCTCGGCGCTCACAGCAGCACGCGCGTCCCGCTGCGCGGGGTCCAACTCGCCACGGGCGTGCCGCGGCCGCGCAGATAGGCGCGCGTGCGCACGAAGCCGTTCACCGAGACCTGCAGCGCCAGGAAGCGCTCCAGCACCGCGCCCAGCAGGTACAGCCCGCCGGAGTTCCACGCCTGCGCCTCGAAGGTCAGCGAGACCTCGAGCCCGCGCACGAACACGCCCGGGCGCTGGCCCGGAATCCGCGCCACGCCCGGACCCGACTGCACCGCGACCAGCGCCGCGATGGCCGACCGGCTCTCCGGCGTGTCGCGCAGGTCGTGCAGGCGCAGCATCTCGCGCAGCGCCACGGCCGCGCTCTCGCCGCCCATCACGCCGAGATGGTTGAGCGCGAGATGAGAGACCAGCCGCCAGGCGCCGCGCTCGCCCAGCTTGGGCCGCAGCGTCGAGGTCGGCGCCGAGAGGCATTCGGCTGATGCGGCCGGGCAGGTCGGCTCGGCGATGCGCAGGCGCGGCTGGCCGCCGCCGAAGGGCAGCAGCTCGGGCAGATCGCGGTTGCAGCAGGTGGCGCTGACGGTGAGCACGCCGTCGGCCGGCGCGTCGGGATCGAAGTTCAGGTCGCGCAGCATGAGCCGCGTCTCGGTGCCGGTCAGCGAGGCGGGGGCGGGACCGCGCATCGCGATCCATTGCATCGGCGCGGCGTCCTCCTCGGAGGAGCCGTCGCGCGCCAGTCGCTGGAAGGGCAGCACCATGCGGCGGGCGCCGTCGGGCCGGCTCTCGCGCACCTCGTCGATGCTCTGGATCTCCAGCGCCGCCGGGCGCCGCGCATCGGGGATCACCAGCCAGTCCGACTGCGTGCCGTCCATCGGGATGGGCTCGCAGCGCTGCGGGAAGAGGTTCACCGCCGGCGTGCAGTGCAGCGCCAGCGTGTCGTTGCCGATGGTGCGCTCCAGCTCGGGCGCGGCGCGGCTGAGATAGACGAAGATCTCCAGCTTGTTGCTGTGCTGGACCATGCTGCGCGCATCGAGCCCGTCGATCTCCAGGTAGAGGAACTTTTCCGGGTGCGCGAAGTACTCGGTGAGCAGCCGGTGGCCGTCGAAGGCGCGGCGCGGCCAGGGGAGCGCGGCCTGCTCGCGCTCGAAGCCGAAGGGGCGGATCTTCTCGGGGCCGATGAGGGTCGGCGAGGGATCGCCCGGCCCGTCGGCCAGCGCGATGCCGACGCAGGCGGTGGCCAGCAGCTCATGCAGGCCGGCGGCGACCTGCGGCGCGCCGCGCAGGTGCAGGCGCAACGTGTCGAGCCCCGTCTCGGAGAAGTTGAGGTCGGGCACCTGGGTGCGCAGCGTGATGCGCAGGCAGGCGGC
>JAQGHZ010000708.1 GCA_028291485.1 Rubritepida sp.
CGGCCGGACGGGCTGACCATCGGCTTCATCAACACGCCGCACATCGTCACCCTGCCGATCGAGCGCCGCACGCGCTTCCGGCTCGAGGATTTCTCCCTGATCGGCAATATCGTGGACGATCCGGGCGGGCTCTGGGTCCGCGCCGATTCCGACATCCGCGACTTCGCCGCCCTCCTCGCCGCCGCCCGCGCCCGGCCGGAGACGATCGGCTACGGCACGACCGGCGTCGGCTCGGACGACCACCTCGCCATGCTGGCGCTGGAGCGCGCCTCCGGCACGCGCTTCCTGCACGTGCCTTTCGGCGGCAGCGCGCAGGTGAAGCAGAACCTGCTGTCCCGCGCGATCCCGCTGGCCGTGATGAACGTCGCCGAGGGCGTGAACGAGACGCGCCAGGGCGTGCTGCGGCCGCTCGCGCAGATGGGCGCGGCGCGCTGGGCCCCGCTCGGCGACGTGCCTACCCTGACGGAGCTGGGCTTCGATGTGGTCGAGGGCTCGATGCGCGGCATGGCGGCCCCTGCCGGCCTGCCGCCCCAGATCCTGGCGCGGCTGTCGCTCGCCGTCCGCCGCACCGTGGACGACCCGGAGTTCAAGGCCAGCGCCGAGCAGCAGAACCTGCCGCTGCGCTTCCTCGGACCCGTGGAGTACCTGGCGGAGCTCCGCGGGCTGCAGCGGAACTATCAGTCGCTCTGGGACCAGCATCCCTGGCGGGAGTGATCAGTCCAGGATAACCGGCGAGGTCAGCCGACCCCGCTCGTCCGCAGCAGCACCTGGGGGCCGAGCTCCTCCAGCGTGTTCACGCCGAGCAGCGCCATGTCGCGGTCCAACTCGCCCTTCATGAGGTTGATGGCGTGGCTGACGCCCTCCTCCTGGGCCACCGCGGCCGCGTGCAACATCGGCCGGCCGAAGAAGCAGAAATGCGCGCCGAGCGAGAGCGCCTTCAGCACGTCCGTGCCGCGCCGCAGCCCGCCATCCAGCATCACCGTCATGTTGCCCGAGGCCGCCGCGATCTCCGGCAGGACGCGCAGCGTGCCCGCGGTGCCGTCGAGCTGCCGGCCGCCATGGTTGCTGACGACGATGCCGTCCGCGCCCTCGGCCTCGGCGCGGCGCGCGTCCTCGGGATGCATCACGCCCTTCACGACGAGCCAGCCCGGCCAGCGCCGGCGGATGAGCGCCAGATGCTCCCAGTTCAGATGGTCGCGGGCGGTGAAGTCGCGCAGCACGTTGCTCGCGAGAATCGGCGCGCCGCGCTCGGCGAAGCTGTTCTCGAAATGCGGCATGCCGTGCTTGTACCAGGTGTACAGGAAGGACCCGAAGGTCCAGCGCGGATGGAGCATCCCGTCCCAGGCCAGCCGCAGCGAGGGCTTGAGCGGCGTCGAGAAGCCGTTGCGCACGTTGTTCTCCCGGCTCGGCAGCACGGCGGTGTCCACCGTCACCAGCAGCGTGCCGAAGCCGGCGGCGGCGACGCGGTCCACCAGCGCCTCGACCCGGGTGGAGTTGCCGGGGAGATAGGCCTGGAACCAGGCGTCGGGATTGGCCGCGATCACCTCCTCCATGCGGATCAGGGAGGAGCCGGAAAGAATATAAGGAACATTCGCGGCCTTGGCGGCCTGGGCCAGCGCGATGTCGCCCCGATAGGCGACCAGTGCCGCCATGCCCATGGGCGCGATGCCGAAGGGCGCGTCCCATTCGTGGCCGAAGATCGCGCGCTTGTAGCTGCGCGGCGAGACGTCGCGGAGCACGCGCGGCAGGAAGTGGAACTCGGAATAGGCCTTCGCGCTGTCCTCGAGGGCAGCGTTCCGCTCGGTGGCGCCGGTGATGTAGCCGAAGATGGGGCGCGGCAGGCGGCGGCGGGACAGCTCCTCGAAATCGTCGAGGCAGAGGGCGCGTTGGGCGATGGAGCTCATGGCGCGGGACTGTAACGTCTGGATGAATCCGCGCCAGACGGCGCGAAGCAAATTGATGGGCTCCGCCCCTCGAAGGCCTCAACGGATACGCAGGAGGGGACGAAGCCTCCGCGCCGTCACGGTGGGTGATGGGCGATCCAGTGCCGCGCGATATCCTCCCGCCGGCACACCCAGACCAGCGGCTGCGTCTTCACCCAGTCGAGCAGCTTCGCCAGCCCCGCCGCGCGCCCCGGATGCCCGATGATCCGGTTGTGCAGCCCCACGCTCAGCATGCGCCCGCCCGGCTCCGTCACCATCAGTTCCACCGCGTGCTTGATATACGCAAAAAACTCCTCGCCCGTGGTCAGCGCCGATCGCTGGAATCGCACGTCGTTGTGCGTGAGGCTGTAGGGCACCACCAGCCGCGGCGTCCCGTTCAGGTCGCGCCAATAGGGCAGCTCGTCGTCATAGGCGTCGCTGTCGTAGAGGTAGCCCGCCTCGGCCAGCAGCCGCCGCGTGTTCTCCGAGGGCGCATAGCGCGTGTACCAGCCGAGCGGCGGCGTGCCGATCGCGCGCGTGATGATGGCGGTGGCGTCCGCGATGCGCCGGCGCTCGACCGCCTCCTCCATGCCGATATGCATCTCCCACTTCCAGCCATGGCCGCAGACATCCCAGCCGGCCTCGCGGATCGCGGCGACGGCCTGAGGCGTGCGCTCCAGCGAGCGGGCGACGGCGAAGACGGTGCAGGGCAGCCCGCGCTCGGTGAAGAGCCGGTGCAGCCGCCAGAAGCCCACGCGGCTGCCGTACTGGAACATGCTCTCGGCGCCGAGGTCGCGGCCCTTCACGGGTGCGGTGCTGCCCTCGGTGAGCGCGTTCTCCGTGCGCGGATCGCCATCCGGCACGCTCTCCTCGCCGCCCTCCTCATGGTTGATGACGAAGTTGAGCGCGAGCTTGGCGCCGCCCGGCCAGCGCGGATCGGGCGGGTTGCGGCCGTATCCTTCGAAGTCGCGCGTGTGGGTCATACTTCGGAGCCTGGGACGATGCCGCGCGGCAGGCCGGCCACGTATTCCGCCAGCTCGCCCGGCCGCGTGACCCAGAGCTGGTCCTTGTGCGCCATGATGTGCCGCAGCGCCTGCCGGAACGGCTTCAGCCGATGCGGCTGGCCCAGGATGAACGGATGCACCACCACGCTGCAGACCAGGGGCCGCTTCTCCGACTGGCGCAGCAGCTCGTCGAACTGGTCGACGATCATATCGGCGAATTCGCGCGCGCTGTGCTGGCGGGCGACGAGCGCCGGGCTGTCGTTGATCTCGACCGAATAGGGCACGGAGAGGATCGGCCCCGCGCGGGTCGTCATCCAGAAGGGCTGGTCGTCCGCCGGCCAGTCCAGGACATAGGCGAAACCCGATTCCCGCAGCAGGTCGAGCGTGACGTTGCTCTGGGCAATATAAGGACCGAGCCAGCCCAGCGGCGGCTTGCCGGCGTGATGCGCCAGGATGTCGCGGCTCTCCACGATTAGCTTGCGCTCGTCCTCCTCCCAGAGGATGTCCTGCCGCTCGGAATTGCTGCGGCCATGGCCGATGAACTCGTCGCCGCGGGCGCGCAGGGCGGGGCCGATCTCGGGGCAGGCCTCCAGCGCGGCGCTGTTGATGTTGTGGGCCGAGGGGATCTCCAGCTCGTCCAGCGTGTCGAGCAGGTTCCACAGGCCCACGCGGTTGCCGTAGTCGCGCCAGGCGTAGCTGCGCTGGTTCTGCACGGGGTTGAGCCCCGTGCTGTCCGAGCCCATCCCCGCCCGGTAGGCGAAGTGCTCGATGTTGTTGACCACGAGCAGCGCGAGGCGCTTGCCCCCCGGCCACTCATAGGTCGGGCGGGAGGGGATCGCGCTGTGCGCGTAGCGGTGATGGGCCGGGAGCTTCATGACGTGGATGCTGAACCCGGCCGCCCGCTCCATCAACCCAGGCAATGGCCGATCGGCCTGCTTTCCTGTCCGGCCCCCGCGACGTGCGGCCATCGGACAGGGCAGGACGTCACTCGATCTTGACACCCGCGGCGCGGACCACGGGCGTCCAGCGATCGTACTCCTCGCGCACGAAGCGGTCGGTCGCCGCCGCGTCCATCCAGATCGGCTCGCTGCCGAGGTCGGCCAGGCGCGTGCGCATCTGCGGCGTCTCCAGCCCCTCCTTCGAGAGGCTGGACATCCGCTGGATGATGGCGTCCGGCGTGTTCTTCGGCGCGAAGAGCCCAGTCCAGGAGCGCACGGCGTAGTCCGGCACGCCGCCCTCCGCGACGGTGGGCAGGTCCGGGCGCAGGCTCACGCGCTGGCCGGTGCAGACGGCGATGATGCGCACGCGCCCCGCCTCGGCCGGCGGGATCACGGTCGGCAGGTTCATGAAGCCGAGCTGGATGGTGCCGCCGATCAGGTCCGCCAGCACCGGCCCGCCGCCGCGATAGGGCACATGCGTCATGTCCAGCCCCGTGCGCAGCCGGAACAGCTCGCCCGCCAGGTGGTTCGAGGAGCCGACACCCGAGGAGCCGAAGCTCATGCCGCCCCGCGTCGTGCGGATATGCGCGATGAGCTCCTGCACGTTGTGCACCGGGAGCGAGGGGTGCACCGCGACGACGTTGGGCACGTCCACCCACATCGCCATGCCGTGGAAGGCCTCGCGCACGTCGTAGCCGAGGTCGCCCGAGATCAGCGGGTAGAAGACATGGTTGGAGGCGGAGGACACGAAGAGGACCTGGCCGTCCGGCCGCGCCCGCATGGCCACGCCCATGCCGACGGAGCCGCCGCCGCCCGGCCGGTTCTCGATGAGGAAGGGCTGGCCGGTGCGGGCTTCGAGGCCGGGCGAGAGCAGCCGCGCCACCACGTCGTTCGAGCCGCCGGGCGCCCAGGGCACGATCAGGGAGACGGGGCGGGTCGGCCAGGAATCCTGGGCGGAGGCCGCGAAAGGGGCCAGCAGGGCTGGGGCGGCCAACAGGGCGCGGCGCTTCATGGATCGGTTCCTCGGTTTCTTCTGGCAGGCGACCGGAAGGTGCCCTCGGGCGCCTCCGGCAGGATGTCCTTCGGATCATACCAACTGGCCGCGTCCGACCGCCAGATGCCGTGACGGACGTGTCCAGGCATCCCAGGCGCAGCGGCACGTGGTCCCGCGCCGGCGCATCGACCTCGCAGGCGACGGCGCCGCAGAGGCAGCTCCCGGTCAGCATCGCTTCTCCTCCCGCGTGATCATGGACACGCCTGACGGAATGGTTGCACGAACCCGGCCACTTGCCACCGATGGTACATGGCGGAATGCCCACGCCCAGGTTAGGCTTCCTGCCGTGTGAGGCAGATGAGAGACAAGATGCGCGCAACCCATCTGGCAATCCTGACCGGAGCGGCAGCCCTGCTGGGGGCCTGCGCCTCCAGCGGCATCCGCTCGGATGGCGGCGACGTCTTCGTGCTCGAGAACAGCAGCCTGAGCGGATCGCGCGCCGTGGAGCGCGGCCTCGCCGAGGCCCGCGACTACTGTGCGGCCAATGGCCGGCAGTTCGTCGTGCAGGACAGCCGGATCGGCTCGGGCACCTACCAGTTGCAGTTCCGCTGCGTGGCGCCCTTCGGCGTGGC
>JAQGHZ010000713.1 GCA_028291485.1 Rubritepida sp.
CGTCGCCGTCGCGCACGTCCTCGTAGAGGGTGAGCACGCCGGTGATGAAGCTCGGCGGAAAGATGCGGACGGTGCCGAAGTCCAGCAAGTTGATGCCGAGGTCCCAGGGCCGCACCTGATAATTGCCCAGATGCGGGTCGCCATGGATCACGCCGTAGCGGTAGAGCGGCACGTACCAGGCGGCGAAGAGCGCACGGGCAAAGGCGTTGCGCACCTCCTGGTCCGCGCCTACCTCGATGCGCCTGAGGATGGATTCGCCCGGCAGCCAGGTCATGGTCAGCAGCCGGCGCGTGGTCAGCTCCTCGACGGGCGTCGGCACGTGCACGTTCGGCTGGTCGGCCAGCATGATTCCGTAGAGGCGCTGATGCGCGGCCTCACGCTCGTAGTCCAGCTCCTCGCGCAGGCGGTCCTTCAGCTCGGCGAAGGCCTCCTCGTTGTCCAGCGCGCTGTCCATCCGGCGATAAAGGCTGAGCGCGATCTTGAGCTGCCTGAGGTCCGCCTCCACCACGGAGGGCATGTCCGGGTACTGCAGCTTGCAGGCGGCGTCGCGACCGTCATGCAGCGTGGCGCGGTGCACCTGGCCAAGGCTGGCCGCGGCGGCCGCCTCCAGCCCGAAGCTCGCGAAGCGCGACTGCCATTGCGGGCCGAGCTCGGTCTGCATGCGGCGGCGCACGAAGGCCGGGCCCATGGCCGGCGCATTGGACTGGAGGGTGGCCAGCTCCCGCGCATATTCCTCGGGGAGCGCGTCGGGCACGGTGGCGAGAAACTGCGCCACCTTCATCATCGGGCCCTTGAGTCCGCCGAGGATCACCTTCAGGTCCTCGGCATGGGCGTCCTTGTTGGTTTTGATGCCGAGGAGGCGCTGGCCGGCCACGCGGGCCGCGATGCCGGTGACGGCGCCGGAGGTGCGCACCATGCGCCGCACCTCGCCGAAGAAGTTTCCTTCGCGATCGGTCAAGAAGAGGCTTCCAGTTCGTCGATGAAGCCGGAGATCACGTCGAGGCCCTTCTTCCAGAAGTTCGGATCGGACGCATTCAGGCCGAAGGGCGCCAGCAGCTCCTTGTGGCGCAGCGTGCCGCCGGCCTTGAGCATCTCCATGTACTTGCCCTCGAAGCCCGGCACCGAGCCGTCGCGGAAGACGCCGTAGAGCGCGTTCACCAGGCAGTCCCCGAAAGCATAGGCATAGACGTAGAAGGGCGTGTGCACGAAGTGCGGGATGTAGGCCCAGTAGTTCGTGTAGTCCGGCGTGAACTCGAAGATCGGGCCGAGGCTCGCCGTCTGGATGGACATCCAGATCTCGCCGAGGCGCTCCGGCGAGATCTCGCCCTTGCGGCGCTCGTCATGAACCAGCGTTTCGAACTTGTAGAAGGCGATCTGGCGGACGACCGTGTTCAGCATGTCCTCCACCTTGCCGGCGAGGAGCAGGCGGCGCTTCGCCGGATCGGCCTCGGCGTCGAGCAGGGCGCGGAAGGTCAGCATCTCGCCGAAGACGCTGGCGGTCTCGGCCAGGGTCAGCGGCGTGGACGACCGGAAGTAGCCCTGCGCGGCGGCGAGGCGCTGGTGCACGCCATGGCCCAGCTCATGGGCCAGCGTCATCACGTCGCGCGCCTTGCCGTGATAATTCAGCAACAGATAGGGGTGCGCCGAGGGAACCGTCGGATGGGCGAAGGCGCCGGAAGCCTTGCCGGGGCGCAGCGCGGCATCGATCCAGGCGTGCTCGAAGAAGGGCGCGGCCAGCTTCTCCATCTCGGGGCTGAAGCCGCCATAGGCGCGGCGGACGCGGCTGACCGCATCGGGCCAGGCGATCTTGCTGTCGTCGTCGCGCGGCAGCGGCGCGTTGCGGTCCCAGTGCTGCAGCTTTTCCAGCCCGAGCCACTTGGCCTTCATCGCGTAGTAGCGGTGCGAAAGGCGCGGAAAACTGTCGGTGACGGCCTTCACCAGCGCGTCCACCACCTCGTCCTCGACCATATTGGCGAGGTTGCGCGAGGAGCCGGGGCGGGCGTGGTGCCGCCACTTGTCCATCACCTCCTTGTCCTTCACCAGCGTGTTGGTGATGAGGCTGAAGAGGCGGATGCGGCTGCCGAAAGCCTCGGAGACGCCCTTGGCCGCGGCCTCGCGCACCGCGCGGTCGGCGTCCGACAGCTTGTTCAGCGCGGCCGAGACGGAGAGCTCCTCGCCGGAGACCGTCACGGTCATGGTGGCCAGCGTCTCGTCGAAGAGGCGGTTCCAGGCGGCGCGGCCGGTGACCTCCTTCTCGTGCAGCAGGCGCTCCATTTCGTCGGAGAGCTGGTGCGGCAGCCAGACGCGCAGGTCGCGCAGCCAGGAACGCCAGGCGGCCAGCCTGGTGCTGGAGGCGAGTTTCTCCTCGAGGACGGCCTCCTCGACGTGGTTCAGCTCCAGCGAGAAGAAGACGAGGTGCGAGGAGATCTCCGTCACCCGCTCCTGCATGGTCTGGTAGAAGCGCCCGTTCTCGCCGCTCAGCGAATCGCCGGCGAAGATCAGCGAGGCGAAGCTCATCGCCCGGCCCAGCACCTCCTCGATCCGCTCGCAAGCCTCGATGGCCGCGGCCAGCTCGTCGCCGGAGAGGCCGGCGAGCTTCGTCGCGTATTTCGCCTGGAAGGCGCGGGCCTCGGCCTCGGCGCGCTCGAGGTCGGCGGTCAGCGCCGGGTCGTCCTGGCCCTTGTAGAGGTCGGAAAGGTCCCAGGACGGCAGGGCGGTCTCGCCGGGTGTTGCCGTCCCGGGGGCGGCATCGAGGGGAGAGCGCAGCATTTCGGGCACGCGGCCTGGGATCATTCGCATTTCTCCCATATATGCGCCCTGGCGGTGCGGCCAAGCGGAAAGTCCAGGAATGACAATAGGAATCGAGGCGGCGCAAAGTCTGCCGGCGTTACTCTTCACGCTGGCCGTCGAGGCGCCGGACCTGCCGATGATCGGCTACTGGCGTGACGGCGCCTGGCGGAAGATGAGCCGCGGGGCCTTCGCGCAGAAGGTGGCGGATGCGGCGGCCGGGCTGCGGCGGCTCGGCATCATGCCTGGCGACCGCGTGCTGCTGGTCAGCGAGAACCGGCCGGAATTCCTGGTCGCCGACACCGCCGTCATGGCGATCGGCGCGGTCTCCGTGCCGACCTACACGACCAACACGGTGGCCGACCACGCCCATATCCTCCGGGATTCCGGCGCGCGGGCGGT
>JAQGHZ010000579.1 GCA_028291485.1 Rubritepida sp.
GGACGGAACGAATGTCGTCGTCCACCTCGCCGCCGTGGTGAGCGCCGCGGCCGAGGCCGATTTCGACCTCGGCATGCGGGTGAACCTGCACGGCACGCTGGCGGTCATTGAGGCCTGCCGGAAGCTGTCCGCTCCGCCGCGCGTCCTCTTCACCTCCAGCGTGGCGAGCTTCGGCGGCGGCCAGTCCGCCTATCTGCCCGACGATGCCCGCCAGGTCCCCGGCAACTCCTATGGCGCCCAGAAGGCCGCGGCCGAACTGCTGCTGGCCGACGCCTCGCGCCGCGGGATGCTGGATCTCGTCTCCATCCGGCTGCCGACCGTGATCGTGCGCCCCGGCCGCCCGAACAAGGCGGCCTCCTCCTTCTTCTCGGCCATCCTGCGGGAGCCGCTGCTCGGGCTGGAAACGCCGCTGCCCGTGGGCGAGGGTTTCCGCGTCTGGGTCTGCTCGCCGCGCCGGGCGGTGGACTGGCTCCTGCACGCCGCGACCATGGATACGGCGCCGCTCGGCATCGATCGCGGCGTGAATCCGCCCGGCCTCGCGGTCACCGTGGGCGAGATGCTGGCCGCGCTGACCCCCGCGGAGCTGGCCCTGGTGAAGCGCGAGCCGGACGAGGTGATCGCGGGCATCGTCGGCGGCTGGCCCGCCGAGTTCGCCGCCACCCGGGCGAAACAACTCGGCTTCGCGCCGCAGGAGGGCGTGCCCGCCATCCTCGCCGCCTTCCGCGAGGACGATCTGGCCGCCACCCGCGCGGATCGCGGGATGTGATCCGCCATGACGGGCCACGCGACGTGCGGAGCCTGATCGCGGCGCTCTCGGCGGCGGCGGGCCGGGGCCAGACTGCGATCGGCTGAGGCAAAATCGCCCTCTTCAGACCGGCGCGGCCGCCGCCACCTCGGCCGGGAAGACCGCCACCGGCTTCCCCGACTGCCATTGCAACAGGACGGGTCGGGCGCGCGTGTTCTGCCCGCGCTCGTCGATCCGGAAGCCCCAGCCGTTGGGCAGGCTGCCTTCGGCGAGGTCCAGCGCGGTGAGCCCCGCGCGCAGCGGCCCGCGCTCCAGGTTCGGCTGGGACAGCACAAGCTGCGCCCCCGCATAGGCCGCCAGCGAGAGGCCCGAGCGCGGCGGCGTGCCCCAGCGGCGCTGGTAGGCCTCGGCGAAGGGCCGTGCGCCATGCGCCAGGCGGTCCGCCGTCTCGATGGGCGGCACTTCCAGCGCGAAGGCGGAGTCCAGCGCCGGTCCGATGGCGCGGGCGAGGTCGGCGAGGCCCCAGGCGAGTCCCGCGCCGATCACGGCGGCCGGCCGCCAGCTCGCCTCCGCCAGCGCCCGGAAGAGAGAGATGGCGTCGCCCTCGTTGGCGGTGTGGATCAGCACGTTCACCCCGGCGGCGCGCAGCCGGTGGACCATGGCCGGCATCTCGGTGGTGCGGGCGCCGTGGGGCAGCCGCTCGGCGACCGTGATGTTGGCCTCGCTCAGTCTGGCCTCCAAGGCGAGGGCGATGCTCTCGGAGGTGGAGCCGTTCTCGTGCAGCAGCGCAACGCGCAGCGCATCGGCCGGCTGGCCGAGATGGCCGGGCAGGAAGCGCGTCAGCGCCTCGGCGCCGAGGATGCCGTAGTCGGTGGCGCGCGGCGCCGTGCGGATCAGGTTACGGGCGCCGCGCTCGGTCAGGTTGTCGACCGCGGCGGCGAGCTCGACGAAGGTGGTCTCCAGCGACTCGGCGGCCTGGATGGCGGCCTGGCCGATCGGCGCCGAGACGCTGCCGAAGAGCAGCCCCGCCCGCTCCTGCTGGATGAGGCGCCGCGCCTCGGCGAGCGCCTGGGCCGGCTCGGTGACGTCGGCGCGGAGGAGGCGGATGGGCCGGCCGCCGGCCGCGTTGCGCTCCTCGACCGCGAGCTCCAGCCCCCGCGCGGCCTCGTCGCCGAGCAGCGCGGCCCCGCCGGAGAGCGGGAAGAGCGCGCCGACGCGCCACTCGGCCGCCTGCGGCTGCGCAAGCGCAGGGGCAGCCAGGAATGGCAGGGCAAGGGCAAGGCGGCGGCGCATCTCTGCCCAGTTTCCGCCGCAATTGCGCGCCGCGCAATGACCCAAACGGTGGGCCCATATCAGCTGTAAAGCAATCGTTTGGCGCCGAGGCGCGCGAGTTGACCCTGCGTCCCCCCTCCCTTGACGGTCCCGGGGCGTGCGCGGAACGTGCGCCGGCATTTGGAGGCACCGCCCATGAACATGACCTACATCGCCCATGGCGCCGGCGGCGGTCCCGAGGTGATGACCGTCGCGAGCGGCCCAGTGCCCGTGCCGGCGGCCGACGAGGTGCTCATCAAGGTCGAGGCCGTGGGCGTCAACCGCCCCGACGTGGCCCAACGCTCCGGCAGCTATCCGCCCCCGCCCGGCGCCTCGCCGATCCTGGGGCTGGAATGCGCGGGCGAGGTGGTCGCGGTCGGCGGTTCCGTCACCGCCTTCAAGGTCGGCGACAAGGTGTGCGCCCTGACCAATGGCGGCGCCTATGCCGAGTACTGCGCCGCGCCGCAGAGCCAGACCCTCCCCTGGCCCAAGGGCTACGACGCGATCCGCGCCTCGGCCGTTCCCGAGACCTATTTCACGGTCTGGGCGAACCTGTTCGGCACCCCGCATGCGGCCGGCGGCCGGCTGCAGCCGGGCGAGACCGTGCTGATCCATGGCGGCAGCTCCGGCATCGGCCTGACCGCGATCCAGCTCGCCAAGGCCTTCGGCTCGACGGTCATCACCACCGTGGGCTCGGAGGAGAAGTGCGAGGCGGTGACGAAATTCGGCGCCGACCACGCCATCAACTACCGCACGCAGGACTTCTTCGAGGAGGTGAAGCGCATCACCGACGGCAAGCTCGTCGACGTGGTGCTCGACATGGTGGGCGGGCCCTATTTCACCCGGAACATCCGCTGCCTGAAGCTGGACGGGCGGCTCTCCATCATCGCCTTCCTGAACGGCTTCATGGTCGAGGAGGTTGACCTGCGGCCGATCATGATCAAGCGCCTCAACCTGACCGGCAGCACGATGCGCCCGCGCACCACGGCCCAAAAAGCCCAGATCGCCGACGCCTTGCGGGAAAAGGTCTGGCCGCTGCTGGAGCAGGGCAAGGCCGGGCCGCACATCCACGCGGTCTTCCCGCTCGCCCGGGTCGCCAAGGCCCATGCGTTGATGGAGAGCAGCCAGCACATCGGGAAGATCGTGCTGACGGTCTAGGCCGAACGGTGAGCCAGGGCAGAGCCCTCCAGCTCCTCCTGCTGGTGGTCCTGTTCTTCGGCGGCATATGGCCGCTGACGAAGCACGCCTATCAGTTTGCGACGCCGCTTTGGTTCGGCTTCGCGCGGGCCG
>JAQGHZ010000747.1 GCA_028291485.1 Rubritepida sp.
CGGCACGGTGCTGGAGGGCGTGCTGGAGCTGGAGGTGGAAGGCGTGGCCGGGCGGCTCCAGGCCGGCGATTCCTTCCGCTTCCCGGCGACGCAGCCGCACCGCTTCAGCAATCCCGGCCCGCTGCGCTGCGTGGTGGTCTGGGCGGTGACGCCGCCGCTTTACTGAGCCGCCGGCAGAGTCGCCCGCAGCACCGCGCCGCTATCGGATTCCGTGACGTAGAGCGTCCGCCCATCCGGGCCGAAGCACAGGTTCGTCGTGGACAGGCCGCGCGGCGAGCGCAGGCGCAGCAGCGGCTGCCCCAGCCGGTCGAAGATCCAGACCGTGCCGAGGCCGCAATGCGCGACGGCGAGCCGCCCCGCCGCATCCATGGCCAGTCCGTCCGGCCCCGACAGCCCACCCGAGAGCTGGATGAACGCCGCGACCTTGCTGGTCGAGCCATCGGGATGCAGCGGCAGCCGCCAGATCTGATTGGCGCGCGTCACCGCCAGCAGCATGTGCCGCTCATCGGGCGTGAGCACGAGGCCGTTGGGACTCGGGATCCGGTCCAGCACGCATTCGAGCGGGCCCTCGGCGCCGCGCAGGCGGTAGAGGCGGCCGCTCGGATCCTGCAGCCCGCTCTGTCCCTGGTCGGTGAAGTAGAGGTCGCCATTCCGGGCGAAGACCAAGTCGTTCAGCCCGCGGAATCCCTCGCGCCGCACGCGGGAGAGGATGGGAGCGGGCACGCCGCCGGGCGCCATCGCCACCAGGCCGCACTTGTGGTCGGCGATGAAGGCCCGTCCGTCGGCATGGAAGGCGAGGCCGTTCGGCTCGCCGTCATACTCCGCGGCCAGCGTCCAGGCGCCGGCGGGGGAGATGCGGAAGAGCCGGCCGAAGGGGATGTCCGTGACCCAGAGATGGCCTTCGCGGTCGAAGGCCGGGCCCTCGAGGAAGGAATGGGCGCGCTGATCGTCCTTGCCGAAGAACCAGTCGGACGTGCGGCCTGCCACGCGGTGCTCCTGCGGCACCTCGGTCCAGACTTCCATCTCCATTTCGGGCGGTGCGGCGTACATGCTCTGAATCTCTCTCAATCGACGGTGATCTGGGCTTCGCGGACGAGGCGGCCAGTGGCCTCGAGGCGCTCCGCGACGAAGCGCGCGAATTCCTCGGGATTGCTCCCCACGATCCGCGCGCCGGTCGCGGCAAAGCGATCCTTGACCGCCTGGATCTGGAGCGTGTGGCGCACCCCCGCGTAGAGGCGGTCAACGATCCGGCGTGGCGTCCCGGGGGGGCAGAACATTCCGTTCCACTCGTCGACGACCACGGCCGGAAACCCGGCCTCGGCCATCGTCGGCACGTTGGGAAGTGCCGCGACGCGCTGGTCGGAGGCGATGGCCAGGGCCTTCAGCCGGCCATCGCGGACAAGATTAGTCGCGGTGTTCACGGTGGAGAACGCGAAGGCCACATTGCCGGAGATGACATCCGGCAGCACCGCCGAGCCGCCGCGATAGGGCACGTGCACCAGGTCCAGCCCGGCCTCCCGCAGGAAGAGCACGCTGGCCAGCTGCGAGCCCGTCGCGGTGCCGGAGGAGGCATAAGCCAGGGAGCCGCCACGGCTCTTCGCATAGGCGATGAAGCCCGCAAGATCGTTCCCCGGCGTGTTGGGCGAGGTGACCATCGCCTGCGCCAGCAGCGTGAGCTGGCTGACGGGCACGAAGGAGGCATAGTCGAAGTTGAGCCCCCGCAGCACGAAGGGGTTCACCACATGCCCCAGCGCATCCACCAGCACGGTGTAGCCATCGGGCGCCGCGCGCGCGACCTCGGCCGCGCCGATCGCGCCGGCGGCGCCGGGGCGGTTGTCCACCACGATCGGCTGGCCGAGGAACTCGCCCATGGCCGGCGAGATGATGCGCGCCGTCACGTCCGTGCCGCCGCCGGGCGGATAGGGCGAGACGAAGCGGATGGACTGGGTCGGGTAGCGCGGCTCCTGCGCCCGAGCCAGGCGCGGGGCCGCCAGCGAGGCGGCGGCGCCGGCCATCAGGCCCCGGCGCGACGGGCGCGAATTCATCATCGGACGCTCTTCCCTTGCTCTGCGGGGGCTTTGTGCCCGGCCCCGGGCACCCGCCCGGTCCGCAATTGACAAGTCATTTGAACTTACCCTAGTCATTTGAGTCAAGAGCTACAGGAACAGGGCCAGAAATGGCGCCAGGCATGCGAACGACCCCGGTCTATGCGCGCATCGAGGCGGGCTTCCGCGACCGGATCATGGCCGGCAGCCTCCGGCCCGGGGAAAGGCTGCCCAGCGAGAGCGAGATCGCCCGCGAGCACGGCGCCTGCCGCGCCACGGTGCAGCGCGCCATGCTGCGCCTGGCCGAAGGCGGCTGGGTCGAGCGGTCGCCGGGCCGCGGCACCTTCGTGGCCGAGCCGCCGCTCACCCTGCCGATCGACCAGCAGCGCGCACAGTTCTTCGAGGAGGATGTGGCGGGCCAGGGCGGCCAGGTGACCTTCCGCCTGCTCTCGCTCGGGCGGGTCCCGGCGGGGCCCGGCCTCGCTGCCGCGCTGGGCTGCGCGCCGGGCGAGCAGGTGCTGCGGCTGGAGCGGCAGCGCCTGCTGAACGGGCGCGTCGCCTGCCTGGAGCGGCGGCACTTCGCGCCCTTCCTGCGGGCGGATTTTCCTGCCTCGGCCCTGGAGACCGTGCCGATCTACCAGTTGCTCGAGCGCCACCTGAAGCGGCGGACCGCGCGGCTGGACGTGGTGCTCCGCGCCGTCGTCGCCGACGAGCCGCTCGCCGCGGGACTGAATGTCGCTCCCGGCGCGCCGGTCATGCTGCGCGAGCACCTCTTCGTCGGCGAGGCGGAGGAGCGATTGATCGCCGGCCGATCCTACTACGCCGAGCCCTTTGCATTCCGCTACAGCGCCGTCCGCCCGGTCGCGGACGGCTGATCATCGGCGGCCAGGGGCCGCCAGGGAGGATAACAGGATGTTCCATGTCACGGCCGAGGCGCTGCGTGACTTCGTCGCCGCGCTCTACCGCGCCGCCGGCGTACCCGACGAGGGCGCCGCACTGGTGGCCGACACCCTCGTGCAGGCCGACCTCTGGGGGCATTCCTCGCACGGCGTGATGCGCGCGCCCTGGTACATCGCCCGCATCCGCGCCGGCAACATGAAGCCGGACATCGCGCCGGAGGTGCTGGTCGATGCCGGCGCCATCTCGGTCATCGACGCCCGGGACGGGGTCGGCCAGATCACCACGGAGCGCGCCATGCTCGATGCCGTGCGGCGGGCCAAGGCGCATGGCGTGGGCATCGTCTCGGTGCGCCATTCCAACCACCACGGCGCACTCGGCTATTTCACGCTTCTGGCGGCGCAGCAGGGCTGCATCGGCGTGCTCACGACCAACACCAGCCCCGCCATGGCGCCATGGGGCGGGCGCGCGAAGATCATCGGCAACAATCCCTGGTCGATCGCGGCACCGGCGGGGCGCCATGCGCCGATGATGCTCGACATCGCCAATACGGTGGTGGCGCGCGGCAAGATCTTTCTGGCGCGCCAGAAGGGCATCCCGATCCCGGAGAACTGGGCGATCGACGCCGAGGGGCGGCGAACCACCGATCCCATCGCGGCGCTGGGCGGCGTGATCCTGCCCATGGCAGAGCACAAGGGCTACGCCGTCTCGGTGATGATGGACGTGCTCTCCGGCGTGCTCTCCGGCAGCGGGATCATGGACGACGTCAATGGCCCTTATCAGGCTGAGAAGCGCAGCAACTGCGGCCACATGGTGATGGCGCTGAACATCGAGGCCTTCGGTCCGAGCGACCGCTTCGAGGCGCGCATGGAGGAGATGGTTGCGCGCATCAAGGCCGCCCCCCTGGCCGAGGGCTTCGACGAGGTCTTCTACCCCGGCGAGATCGAGGCGCGGAACGATCAGAAGCATCGCCGCGAGGGGCTGCCGCTGCCGGACCAGACGAAGGACGATCTCGTGAAGGTCGCGGGCGAGTACGGGGTGGCGCTGCCGGCGGGTTGGTAGAAAACGAGTTTCCTGCCGGGGCTGTTTGAGGGGCGGAGCCCCTCGACGGCGCTATCCCGGCAGCACCGCCGCCAGCACCCGTGCGAAATTCCCACCCATCAGCTTCTTCACGCCCTCCGCGTCGAAGCCCACCTCCAGCAGCGCCTGCGCGAGGTCGGGCGTCACGAGATAGGTCTCGAAGGCGCTGGACGACAGCAGACCGCGCATGTCGCTGCCGATGCCGACATGGTCCACGCCCACCGCGTCCACCATGCGCGCCATGCTTTCGGCGTAGCGGCGCGGCGTGGGATTGTCGCCGACCAGCGGCCAGATGCCGACCACGCCGCCCGTCTGGGCCACCACGCGGGCGTGCTCCGCCGTGATGAGCCGGCTGAACGGCCGCGGCTGGCTGGAGAGCGAGGTGTGCGAGAGCAGGATGGGCTTTGTCGACACCTCCGCCGCGCGCCGCACCATTGCCAGCGTCGCATGCGCCACGTCCACCGCGATGCCGAGGCGGTTGCAGGCGCGCACCACCTCCACGCCGAAATCCGTGAGTCCGTTATGGACGGCGCCGACGGTCTGGATGTCGCCCAGCTCGTTCACGCGGTAGTGCGTGAGTTGCAGGTGCCGCAGGCGCTGCTCGCGGAAGGCCCATTCCAGCCGGTCGATCCGGCCCTCCATGAAGTCGCCGCCTTCCGACTCCACGAGCACGGCCGGCGCCGCGCCCGGCCGCATCGAGCGCGCGAGTGAGGCCTTGTCGGTGACGACGGCCAGCCCCTCCTGCGCGACGAGCCGGTGCAGCCGCGCGAAGGCCGCCTGGCCATGCGCCCAGAGTTCGCCCGGCGCCGGCTGGCGATAGGGCTGGATCAAGCGGTCCACCACGCGGGTCGCCGGGCTGTCCGCCACGATGGCGAGAGAGACGAGCGACATGCCGCCCTCGCGCATGGGCGCGGCGAGCGGCTGGAAGGCGCGGTCGGGATTGGCCGGCAGCAGGATCACGCGGCCGGCATGGCTGTGCAGGTCCATGGGCGCGGTGGTGCCGACGAGCGCACGCCCGGCGCCGGCCGGCACCTGCGCGCGGGCTACGCGCGGCGCGGCGCAGAGCAGCGGCGAGGCGGCGAGCAGCGCGCGCCGGTTCAACCAGGGACCGCCAGAGACGCGGGCGGCCACGCGCGCGGCCTCGATGCGCCAGCGCCAGGGCGCCCCCTCCGGCGAGACGCGCCAGATGCCGGTGACGCGCACCGAACGCCCGGCGGGCGCGGCGCCGTCGAGTAGCACCTCGACGGTGGTTTCGCGCTCGGGTCCGCAGCCGATGCAGCAGGCGGCTTCCGCGACCAGCAGCAGCCGGTCGCCGGGCACGCCGTCGAGTGGGAAGACCTCGCCTTCGAGCGTCACCTCGTCGCCATCCGACGGCCGCGCGCGGCCGCGGAGCAGGTCGTCCCAATTGAGGTTCATGCCAACCCGAGCTCCCGCGCCTGGATCAGCAGCGCCAGCACCTTCGAGTAGATGCGGCTCTGCGCCAGGCTTCCC
>JAQGHZ010000752.1 GCA_028291485.1 Rubritepida sp.
AGGGGAGGCAGTCCCAGCCGGGCAGGAGGTGCGTCGCCACGTCAGGCGCAAGTGCCCGCGCGGCCTGTGCCAGGCGCCCCGCGCGACTCTCGCTCCGGGCGATGACAAGGATGCTGCCCAAACGAGCGGCCAGCTCGACGAGGGCGGCGGCCAGCCCCCCTTCGGACTCTTCTTCGACTTCGTTCACCGACGACCTTCCGCCCTCGCAGAACAACAACCCGGTATGGGCAACAACGGCGCTGGATGGAGAGGCCTATCCCGTGAGCCTGCCGATCGTGATCGGCAGGCTGCGAATGCGCTTTCCGGTCGCGTGATGAATGGCATTGGCCACCGCCGCGGCGGTGCCGGCGGTGCCGATCTCGACGTCGGCATGGGCCGGCACAGCGTGTTCCGTGTCGGCGAAGGTCTTCTCATGGAGCGTCCTGCCGATGCCTATCACGATCCCAACCAGCATCTGGCTGCGCCTTTGTCAGCGCCGTATCCGGTTCGGCGACCCGCTCGCCGGTAGGTTCGGCTGCAGGTGTTGGAATGGTGTGGTCGACCATCTGGATCTCCTGCCGGCGCCGGCGTTCGCAGGCCAAACCCGGCAGGCAGGAGAAAGTTGAAAAAAGATAGTCGTATCAAATGTTAAGGCGGCGTCGCCCCATCGTCACGCGGATCAGACCTCGCCGTCCAAGGGCAGCTCACAATGATTGTGGATGTGCGTCGCCGCGATGGCGGCCTGTCCCATCCCGACGATGATCTGATCCAGCCCTCGCACGATATCGCCGGCAGCATAAAGTCCGGCGACGCTCGTCCTGCCGTGCTCGTCCACGGTGAGCGCACCAGACCCATCGCGTTCGGCGCCCAGGCCGACGGCGAGCTCGGTGCGATAGTGCAGGCCCAGCGCCGAGTAGAGCAGGTCGAAGCGCAGCTCCGCGCCGCCTCCCGTGCGCAGGGCCGCGATACGGTCGTCTCTCACGTCGAGCTCCGCAATCGCATCTTCGACCAGGCGGATCCGGTGACGTTCCGCGGCGTCGAGCTCCTCCGGCGAGAGCTGCAGCTTCTCCCCCAGGCTGAGCAGCGAAACATCTTGCGAGTAGGTTCGCGCGATGAAAATCGCTTCCGCCAGGCCGCGGGCGCCGTGGCCGATGACCGCGATCCGCTGGCCACGCGATTCGAAGCCGTCGCAGATCGGGCAATAGCGCACCAGGCCACGCCGCACCGCATCCGGCACGTCCGGCAGGGCCGGCTCGACATCCCTCGATCCGGTGGCGAGCAGGATCCGCCTGGCGGCGATGAGGTGACGGCCGCCATCCCTCGTCCGGATCTCGGCGGCGAAGCCCGCTCCCTCGCGCACCAGCGACGTCACGGTCGCCGCCAGCGGCGTGACGCCGTACTGCCCGGCATGCGCCCGAATCCGGGCGAGAATGCCGCTGCCCTGAATGCCCTCGCCGAAGAACGGGATGTTATGGCTTTCCGGAATGCCGGCCGCACGGGACTCTCCCGCATCGATCACGGCGAAGCGGCGCCTGAAGCGCGCGAGATAGATCGCGGCGGTGAGACCGGCCGGGCCACCGCCGATCACGAGCGCGTCGAGACTCTCCGTGGGCAGTGTCATGGCTTGCCGTTCCCATGGTCTTGGGCTGTCGGCGCGAGCGCCCTGGGGCCCCGCGCACCGCTCACGGCCACGCTGAATCCGGCCTTGCCCGGTGCCGCAGCCAAAAGGCGCAAGCATCCCACAACGCGAGTTCGCGCGTGCCGTTGCGCAGCAGTTCGAAGCCGTGCCGCTCTGCCAGGGCGCGTAGATCCGCCTGATCCTGGTCGAGGCCGCGATAGCTGAAATTCAGGATCACCAGGCTGCCACCCGGCCGCAGCAGCCGGCCCGCATCGGCGACATGCCGCTCCGCCAGCGCGCCGCCGGCCTGGACGAGATAAGGAAAGACATCGACCGCCAGCAGCAGGTCGAAGGTGGCCGCCGGCAGCCTGTCCAGTCCATGGCCTGAGGTCAGCGCGAATTCGAGGCCGGGGATATCCGCGCAGCGCAGGCGCGCGGCCTCGATCATGACGTGCGAGACGTCGAGGCCCAGGATGCCGCCGGCCTGCGGCGCCAGGGCCTGGGCCATGCGGCCGATGCCGCAGCCAAGGTCCAGGATGCGCGGCCGGCCGTCCAGCAGCCCCAGCCCGCGCAGCCAGGCGGCGACCTCGGCGCTCGCCATCTCCAGCAGCGCCGGATCGCCAAGCGAATAGGCGGCAACGCTCGCCTCCGGGCTGATTTGGACCAAGCGGTCGAACATGGCACGGCTCGCCGCAACCGCGGCTTCCGGAGACGCCCCGGGGCCGTGTTCGGCACCGCTCCGCACCATCGCCTCGATCTGCCGCAGGCCGGCGCTCTGCTGGCGGGCCAAGGCCAGCAGCGATGCCAACCCTTCGTCCTCCTCCAGCGCCGTGACGATCGCCGCCGCGGGCAGACCGGTCAGGGCGAGGCGCATCAGCGCGACGGGCGCCGAGATCCGGCCCGCGGAAAAATCCTCCGTGGCCTGCCATG
>JAQGHZ010000762.1 GCA_028291485.1 Rubritepida sp.
CAACGTGTCGATGGATGTCGAGCTGATCGCGCCGATCGCGATGGACGAGGGGCTGCGCTTCGCCATTCGCGAGGGCGGCCGGACCGTCGGCGCCGGCGTCGTCGCGTCCATCGCGAAGTAAGCGGGCAAAATCCACCATGGACAGCCAAAATATCCGCATCCGCCTCAAGGCGTTCGATCACCGCGTGCTCGATGGCAGCACGCGGGAGATCGTGCAGACCGCGAAGCGGACGGGCGCGCGCGTGCGCGGGCCCATCCCGTTGCCGACGCAGATCGAGCGCTTCACCGTGAACCGCTCGCCCCACGTGGACAAGAAGAGCCGTGAGCAGTTCGAGATTCGGACGCATCGCCGGCTCCTCGACATCGTCGACCCCACCCCGCAGACCGTGGACGCGCTGATGAAGCTCGACCTCGCCTCCGGTGTGGACGTCGAGATCAAGATCTGAGGACGGAACCATGGCGACCCAGGTCCGCACCGGGCTCATCGCGCGCAAGCTCGGTATGACTCGGCTTTTTAATGACGACGGCTCCACGACGCCGGTGACGGTGCTGCATCTCGATGCTGTCAGAGTCATCGCGCAGCGCACGTCCGAGACCGACGGCTACACCGCTCTGCAGGTGGGCATCGGCAAGGCGAAGCCGAAGAACGTGACGAAGGCCAATCGCGGTCACTTCGCGAAGGCCGGCGTCGAGGCGCCGATGAAGCTCGCCGAGTTCCGCGTGGACGACGAGGGCCTCATCGCCCCGGGCACCGTGCTGTCGGGCGCGCATTTCGTGACCGGCCAGAAGGTCGATGTCACGGGCACCTCGAAGGGCAAGGGTTTTGCCGGCGCCATGAAGCGCTGGAACTTCTCGGGCCTCGAGGCGTCGCACGGCGTGTCGATCAGCCACCGTTCGCACGGCTCGACCGGCAACCGCCAGGATCCGGGCAAGACCTTCAAGAACAAGAAGATGGCCGGCCATCTCGGTGTCGAGCGCATCACCACGCAGAACCTCGTGATCGCTGGTCACGATGTCGAGCGCGGCCTGTTGCTCATCAAGGGCGCCATTCCGGGTTCGGCCGGCGGCTATGTGCTGGTGCGCGACGCGGTGAAGCGTGCGCGTCCCGCCGATGCGCCGTTCCCCACGGCGACGGTCTGAGGGTAGGACAATGCAAGTTTCCGTCATCACGCTGGACAATGCTCCGGCCGGCGAGGCCGAGCTGCCGGACGCCCTGTTCGGTACCGCGCCCCGCGCTGATATCATGGCCCGCGTCGTCCACTGGCAGCTCGCAAAGCGCCGGGCCGGCACGCACAAGGTCAAGGGCATGGGCGAGGTCTCCGGTACGACCAAGAAGCCCTACCGCCAGAAGGGTACGGGTTCGGCCCGCCAGGGTTCGCTCCGCGCTCCGCAGTTCCGCAAGGGCGGCGTGGTGCACGGCCCGGTGGTACGCGACCATGGCTACTCGCTGAACAAGAAGGTGCGCCGCCTCGGTCTCATCTCCGCGCTCAGCCAGAAGGCCGCCGACGGCAAGCTCATCGTGCTCGATGCCGCCACCGTGGACGAGGGTGCGAAGACCTCCGCCATGGCCAAGCGCGTCAAGGCGCTGGGCTGGACCAAGGTGCTCGTCATCGACGCGACGGTGGACGCCAACTTCCTCCGCGTGCTGCGCAACCTCCCCGGGATGGATGTGCTGCCGACGGTGGGTGCGAATGTCTATGACATCCTCAACCATGACGTGCTGGTGGTCACCCGCGCCGGCGTGGAAGCCCTGAAGGAGCGCCTGGCATGAGCGCGACGTTCAGCAAGCCGAAGGCGGCGCCGGTCATCAGCAAGGAGCGGATGTACCAGTGCATCCTCTCGCCGCTGGTGACGGAGAAGGCGACCCTGATGAGCGAAGTCGGCCAATACGCGTTCCGCGTGGCGATCGACGCCTCGAAGCCCGAGATCAAGCAGGCGGTCGAAGGACTGTTCGGCGTGAACGTGCTCGCGGTGAACACGCTGCTCGTCAAGGGCAAGACGAAGCGCTTCAAGGGTCGTCCCGGCAAGCGTTCGGATTGGAAGAAGGCGATGGTGCGCCTGGTCGAAGGCCAGAGCATCGATCTGACCACGGGGCTCAGCTAAGCCATGGCGCTCAAGAATTTCAATCCGATCACGCCGAGCCTTCGCGGCACGGTACTGATCGACCGGTCCGGCCTTTGGAAGGGCAAGCCCGTGAAGGCGCTGACGGAGGGCAAGAGCCACTCCGGCGGTCGCAACAATCACGGCCGCATCACCGTGCGGTTCCGTGGGGGCGGTCATAAGCAGTCCTACCGGATCGTCGACTTCAAGCGCCGGGCCAAGTGGGGCATCCCCGCGACCGTCGAGCGCATCGAGTACGACCCGAACCGCACGGCCTTCATCGCGATGGTGAAGTACCAGGACAACGAGATCGCCTACATCCTCGCGCCGCAGCGCATGAAGGTGGGCGACGTCGTGGTGGCCGGCGACAAGGCCGACATCAAGCCGGGCAACGCCATGCCGCTGGGTGCGATCCCGGTCGGCACGGTGATCCACAACATCGAGCTGAAGCCCGGTGCGGGCGGCAAGGTCGCGCGCTCCGCGGGCACCTTCGCGCAGCTGGTGGGCAAGGATGCCGGCCTGGCGCAGATCAAGCTCATGTCGGGCGAGGTCCGCACCGTGCGCGGTGAGTGCATCGCCTCCATCGGTGCGGTGTCCAACCCGGACAACAGCAACCAGGAACTGGGCAAGGCGGGTCGCAGCCGCTGGCTCGGCCGCAAGCCGCACCAGCGCGGTGTGGTCATGAACCCCGTCGACCACCCGCATGGTGGTGGCGAGGGCCGGACCTCTGGCGGCCGTCACCCCGTGACGCCGTGGGGCAAGCCGACCAAGGGTGCGAAGACGCGCAACAACAAGCGGACGGATCGCCAAATCGTGCGCCGCCGCAACGCGACGAAGGGCTGATCGCGATGCCGCGCAGTGTATGGAAAGGGCCGTTCGTGGACGGCTACCTCCTTTCGAAGGCGGAGGCCGCCCGGTCCTCCACCCGGAACGAGCTCATCAAGACCTGGTCGCGCCGCAGCACGATCCTGCCGCAGTTCGTCGGACTCACCTTCGGCGTCTACAACGGCAAGAAGTTCCTGCCCGTTCAGGTTTCCGAGAACATGGTTGGCCATAAGCTCGGCGAATTCTCGCCGACGCGGACCTTCGGTGGTCACTCGGCCGACAAGAAGGCGAAGCGGGGCTAAGCCATGAGCAAGCCGAAGCATCCCCGCGGTCTCGCGGACTCCGAGGCGCAGGCCATCACGCACAACATCCGCGTGAGCCCGCGTAAGCTGAACCTGATCGCCGCGATGATTCGCGGCAACAAGGTCCAGGAAGCGGTCGCGACGCTGACCTTCAGCAAACGCCGCATCGCGCAGACGGTGAAGAAGACGCTCGAGAGCGCCATCGCTAATGCCGAGAACAACCACCAGCTGGACGTGGACCGCCTGGTCGTGTCTAAGGCCGAGGTGGGTCGGTCGATCGTGATGAAGCGCTTCGCGGCGCGCGGTCGCGGCAAGTCCTCTCGCATCGAGAAGTGGTTCAGCCACCTCAAGATCGTCGTGGCTGAGCAGCAGGCGCCGGCGGCGTCGAACGAAGTGGGGGCCGCGTAATGGGTCACAAAGTCAATCCGATCGGCCTGCGGCTCGGCATCAACCGGACCTGGGACAGCCGCTGGTTCGCGGACCGGGGCTATGCCAAGCAGCTGCATGACGACCTGAAGCTGCGCGAGACGCTGAATGAGCGGCTGAAGTCCGCCGGCGTGTCGAAGGTGGTGGTGGAGCGTCCGGCCAAGAAGCCGCGCGTGACCATCCACGCCGCCCGCCCGGGCGTCGTGATCGGCAAGAAGGGCGCCGACATCGACAGCCTCCGCAAGGAACTGTCGCTGAAGGCCGGCGCCGAGGTCTCGCTGAACATCCTCGAGATCCGCAAGCCGGAGCTCGACGCGGTCCTGGTGGCCGAGAGCATCGCCCAGCAGCTGGAGCGCCGCGTGGCCTTCCGCCGTGCAATGAAGCGCGCCGTGCAGTCCGCGATGCGCCTGGGCGCGCTCGGCATCCGGATCAACTGCTCCGGCCGTCTCGGCGGCGCCGAGATCGCGCGCATGGAGTGGTACCGCGAGGGCCGCGTTCCGCTGCACACGCTGCGGGCCGACATCGACTACGGCGTTGCGACGGCGAAGACGACTTATGGCACCTGCGGCGTGAAGGTCTGGATCTTCAAGGGCGAGATCATGGCCCATGATCCGAGCGCTCAGGACAAGCGCGCTCAAGAACAAGCGCCGCAGCGTTAAGGTGAACTGAGATGTTGCAGCCGAAGCGAACCAATTACCGGAAGGCCCACAAGGGCCGGATCAAGGGCGTTGCCAAGGGCGGCTTCACGCTGTCCTTCGGCGGCTATGGCCTGAAGGCCCTCGAGCCGGAGCGCGTCACTGCGCGCCAGATCGAGGCTGCCCGTCGTGCCATCACGCGCGCCATGAAGCGTGCGGGCCGCGTGTGGATCCGTATCTTCCCGGATGTGCCGGTCTCGACCAAGCCTGCCGAGGTCCGCATGGGCTCCGGCAAGGGCGCGCCCGAGTTCTGGGTGGCCCGGGTGAAGCCCGGCCGCATCATGTTCGAGATCGATGGCGTGCCGCTCGAGACGGCCAAGGAGGCGCTGACCCTCGGCGCCGCCAAGCTGCCGATCCGGACCAAGATCGTTGCGCGCCTCGGCGGCGCGGAGGCCTGAAAATCATGACCAAGATCGTTGATATCCGCACCAAGTCGGAGGACGAGCTCGGCGGTTTGCTGATCGACCTCCGCAAGGAGCAGTTCAATCTTCGCTTCCAGCGTGCCACCGGGCAGCTGGAGGCGACGGGCCGCATTCAGGTGGTCCGTCGTGATATCGCCCGTGTGAAAACCGTCCTGGTCGAGCGTTCGCGCTCGGCCGCCAAGGCATAGAGGAGACCCCGGCCATGCCGAAGCGCGTCCTCACCGGACGGGTCGTCAGCGACAAGATGGACAAGACGATTACCGTCTTGATCGAACGTCGCGTGATGCATCCGCTCTACAAGAAGTTCATCCGGCGCTCGAAGAAGTACGCCGCGCATGACGAGCTCAACCTCTGCAAGGAGGGCGACCTCGTTTCCATCGAAGAGTGCCCGCCGCTGAGCAAGCGCAAGTCGTGGCTCGTGATTGCGCGCAACGGAGCCCCGCTTGAGGCGACTCCGGCGCTTGAAGGAGCCGCGGCATGATCTCGGTCGAGAGCAATCTGGACGTTGCCGACAACTCCGGCGCGCGTCGCGTTCAGTGCATCAAGGTGCTGGGCGGCTCCAAGCGGAAGACGGCTTCGGTCGGCGACGTGATCGTCGTCGCCGTGCAGGAAGCCATTCCCCGGGGCAAGGTGAAGAAGGGCTCCGTCGAGCGCGCGGTCATCGTGCGCACGTCGTATCCCGTCCGCCGCTCCGACGGCTCGGCGATCCGCTTCGACCGGAACGCCGCCGTCCTCATCAACAAGGCGGGCGAGCCGATCGGCACGCGCATCTTCGGACCGGTGGTCCGCGAGCTGCGTGCGCGCAAGTTCATGAAGATCATCTCGCTGGCGCCGGAGGTCCTCTAGCTCATGGCCGCCAAGATCAAGAAGGGTGACCGGGTGCACGTGCTCACCGGTCGCGACAAGGGCAAGCGCGGAGAAGTCCTCCGCGTGATCCCGACCGAGAACCGCGCCGTGGTTCAGGGTGTTCACCTGGTCAAGAAGCACACGAAGCAGACGCGCGTGGGCGAGACCGGGGGCATCGTCTCCGTGGAGGCCAAGATCGACCTCTCGAACCTCGCGCTGATCGATCCCAAGACGGACAAGCCCACCCGGGTCGGCTTCCGCGTCCTCGACGACGGGAAGAAGGTTCGCGTGGCCAAGGGCTCTGGTGAGGTGCTCGACGCATGAGCGGGACAAAGAAGGGCAACGCGCCCGGCAACAAGAACAAGCCGGCTTCCAGCTCGAAGAAGCCGGAAGCCATCGACACGACGAGCCGCCGCGTGGAGGCCGTGCCGGCCGCCCCCGGTCCGGCGAAGGCCGCGCCAGGTGAGCTGACGCGCCTGCAGGTGTTGTACAACACGACCGTGAAGGCGAAGCTCCAGGAGGAGTTCGGCTACGCGAACGTGATGGAAGTGCCGAAGCTCGACAAGATCGTGATCAACATGGGGGTGGGTGAGGCTGCGGGCGACCAGAAGAAGCTGGACGCTGCCGTTGCCGACCTCACGCTGATCTCCGGCCAGAAGCCGGTCCGCACGCGTGCGAAGAAGGCGATTGCCGGCTTCAAGATCCGTGAAGGCCAGGCGATCGGCTGCAAGGTCACGCTCCGCAAGGCGCGCATGTTCGAGTTCCTGGACCGCTTGGTCACGATCGCGCTCCCGCGCGTTCGCGACTTCCGCGGTATCCCGGGCAACCGTGGCTTCGACGGCCGGGGCAACTACGCCCTCGGCATGAAGGAGCAGATCGTGTTCCCGGAGATCAACTACGATAAGGTTGATCAGGTGCGCGGCATGGACATCGTGTTCGTCACGACGGCGAAGACGGACAAGGAAGCCAAGGCTCTGCTGAAGGCTTTCGATCTCCCCTTCGTCAACTGAATCATTGGAAAACCGCCGGCAACCTTGACTTTCAGGGTGGGCCGGCAGGTTCCGGAGGACCATAGACCAAATGGCCAAGACCTCTTCCATCGAGAAGAACAAGCACCGCGAGAAGCTCACGGCGCAGTACGCGAAGAAGCGTGCGACGCTGAAGACCGTGGTGATGGACCGCGAAGCTCCCATCGAGGACCGCTTCGAGGCGAGCCTCAAGCTCGCGCAGATGCCGCGCAATGGCGCGAAGATCCGCGTCCGCCTGCGTTGTGAGATTACCGGTCGCCCGCGTGGTAACTACCGGAAGTTCAAGCTTTGCCGCAACATGCTGCGGGATCTGGCCAACAAGGGCCAGCTCCCCGGTGTGGTCAAGGCAAGCTGGTAAGGAACCCGGCACATGTCCATGTCCGACCCGTTGGGCGATCTGCTCACCCGCATCCGTAACGCGCATGGCGCCCGGCAGACGCGTTGCGTCGCGCCCGCCAGCCGCCTGAAGACCGACGTGCTCGACGTCCTGAAGCGTGAGGGCTATATCCGCGCCTGGCGTGTGGAACCGTTGCGCGCCGGCATCAGCCAGATCGAGATCGAGCTGAAATATTCCGAGGGCGAGCCTGCCATCAAGGAAATCGCGCGTGTGTCCAAGCCGGGCCGCCGCGTCTATTCCAAGATCAAGGAGCTGCCAAAGTTCTACAGCGGCCTCGGTATCCAGATCTTGTCCACGCCTCGCGGTGTGATGAGCGACTCCGAGGCCCGCGCTGCCAATGTTGGCGGCGAAGTCCTCTGCCGCGTATTCTGAGAAGGGGGCCGATATGTCACGCGTTGGTAAATATCCGGTCCCCATTCCTGCAGGCGTCCAGGTCTCCCTGGCCGGCCGCACGCTGGTGGCCAAGGGCAAGCTCGGCGAGCTCAGGCTCGACCTGACGGATGCCGTGGACGTGGATGTGCGCGAGAAGGAGGTCGCGGTTTCGCCGCGTGGCTCCGACACGCGCAGCCGCACCCTCTGGGGCACGACCCGCAGCCTGGTGAATGGCATGGTGACGGGCGTCTCGACCGGCTTCGTGAAGTCGATGGAGATCACCGGCACCGGCTATCGCGCCGCGATGCAGGGCAGCGAGCTCGTGCTGAACCTCGGTTACAGCCACGAGATCCGCTACCCGCAGCCGGCCGGCATCAAGATCACCTGCGAGAAGCCCACGACGATCAAAGTCGAGGGCACGGACAAGCAGAAGGTCGGCCAGGTCGCCGCCGAGATCCGCGGCTATCGTGGTCCCGAGCCCTATAAGGGCAAGGGCATCAAGTACGACAACGAAGTCATCCTCCGGAAGGAGGGGAAGAAGAAGTAATGGCCGACAAGATCGCATTGCGGCAGCGCCGCCGGGCTCGTCTGCGCTACCAGCTGAAGGTCAAGGGCGCCGGTCGCCCGCGGCTATCGGTGTTCCGCTCGGGGCGCCACATCTACGCGCAGGTCATCGACGATGTGGCGGGCCGCACGGTTGCGGCTGCCTCCACGCTCGAGAAGGATCTGCGCGGCGAGCTCAAGACGGGCGCCGACAAGGATGCGGCGACCACCGTGGGCAAGCTGGTGGCCGAGCGCGCGATTGCCGCCGGCGTCAGCGCGGTCGTCTTCGACCGTGGGCCCTTCCTCTATCATGGCCGCGTCAAGGCTCTGGCGGAGGCTGCCCGCGAGGGTGGCCTCTCCTTCTGAGCCGCGGGGAGATCGAACATGGCACGTGAACCGCGCAGTGGCGGCGAAGGCGAGAACCGGGGCCGCGGCCGTGGCCGCGATCGCGACAGCAACCGAGGCCCGCAGCCCGACAGGGACGGCGGCGAGGAGCTGCAGGACAAGCTGGTCACCATCAACCGCGTCGCCAAGGTGGTGAAGGGCGGCCGTCGGTTCAGCTTCGCCGCTCTCGTCGTCGTGGGTGACCACAAGGGCCGCGTGGGCTGGGGCAGCGGCAAGGCACGCGAAGTGCCGGAAGCGATCCGCAAGGCGACGGAGCGTGCCAAGAAGGGCATGATCCGCGTGCCGATGCGCGAGAGCCGCACGCTGCACCACGACGTGGTCGGCGAGTTCGGCGCCGGCAAGGTGATCCTGCGCTCGGCTCCGGCCGGCACGGGCATCATCGCGGGCGGCCCGATGCGCGCCGTCTTCGAGACGCTGGGCATGGGCGACGTCGTTGCGAAGTGCACCGGCTCGACCAACCCGCACAACATGGTGAAGGCGACCTTCGCCGCCCTGACGCGGGCGACCAGCCCGCGCGCGGTGGCGAACCGTCGCGGCAAGAAGGTTTCCGACCTGCTCGGTCCGCGCAAGGACGGCGCCGTCGAGACCGCGGAGGTTCCCAATGTCTGAGAGCAAGCAGACGGTCCGCGTGACGCAGATCGCCTCGGGCAACGGCCAGAAGCCGGGTCAGCAGGCGACGCTGGTCGGTCTCGGGCTGAACAAGATCAACCGCTCTCGCGAGCTGGAGGATACGCCCGCGGTGCGCGGGATGATCCGCAAGGTCGCGCATCTTCTGAAGGTGGAGGGCTGACCGCGGCGCGGTCGGACCTCCGAAGGACATGGTCATGAAGCTCAACGAATTGCGTGACAACGAGGGCGCGCGGCCGAAGTTCAAGCGGATCGGCCGCGGCATCGGCTCGGGCAAGGGCAAGACGTCCGGCCGCGGCGTGAAGGGCCAGAAGGCCCGCACCGGCGTCTCGCTGAACGGCTTCGAGGGTGGTCAGCTCCCGATCTATCGGCGTCTGCCGAAGCGCGGGTTCAAGAACATCTTCCGCATCCAGTACGCCACGATCAACCTCGGCGCGCTGGAGAAGGCGTTCGAGGAAGGTAAGCTGAAGGCCGGCGAGCCCGTCACCGAGGTCAGCCTGCGGGACGCTGGCGTGGTGCGCCAGGGCAAGAAGTTCGCCGGCGTGCGGCTGCTCGGCAACGGCGAGATCAAGCGCGCCGTGCAGATCACGGTCACCGGCGCTTCGGCGACGGCGATCGCGGCGATCGAGGCCGCCGGTGGTAAGGTGACGCTCCCGGCGACGGAAGCCGCCGCGGAGTAATTTCGGACGCGGGGCGTCTGTCCGCTCTGGAACGTGGCGCCCCCGGGCATTATCCATAGGCCCGGGCGCGTGACGCCCGGAGAAGGATAGACGCATGGCCTCGGCCACCGATCAGCTTGGCAACAGCCTCAATTTCGGCGTCCTCGCCAAGGCGACGGAGCTCAAGAACCGCATCTGGTTCACGCTCGGCGCCCTCATCGTCTACCGGATCGGCACCTATGTGCCGGTGCCGGGCGTCGATGCGGCTGTCATGGGCGAGATGCTGCGCCAGCACGGCGGCGGCATTCTCGGCATGTTCGACATGTTCACCGGCGGCGCCCTCGGGCGCATGACGGTGCTCGCGCTCAACATCATGCCCTACATCTCGGCCAGCATCATCGTGCAGCTGATGACGGCGGCGATTCCGAGCTGGGAGGCCCTCAAGAAGGAGGGCGACAGCGGGCGCAAGAAGCTCAACCAGTACACGCGCTACTTGACGCTGATCATCGCGATCGTGCAGGCCTACAGCATCGGCGTAGGACTGGAGGCGATCCGCGGCAATTCGGGCCCGGCCGTGGTCGATCCCGGCATGCTCTTCCGCATCTCCACCACCATCACCCTGGTCGGCGGGACGATGTTCCTGATGTGGCTCGGTGAGCAGATCACCGCGCGCGGCGTGGGCAACGGCATCTCGCTGATCATCTTCGCGGGCATCGTGGCGAACCTGCCCTCGGCGCTGATCTCCACGCTGGAGCTCGGGCGGACGGGCGCGCTCTCCACCTTCTTCATCATCTTCTTCCTGACCGCCGCGGTGGGCACCATCGCCTTCGTGGTCTTCATGGAACGGGCCCAGCGACGGCTGCCGGTGCAGTATCCGAAGCGCCAGGTGGGCAACCGCATGTTCGGCGGCGAGAACACGCACCTTCCGCTGAAGCTGAACACCTCGGGCGTGATCCCGCCGATCTTCGCCTCCTCGCTGCTGCTGCTGCCGGCTACCGTGGCGGGCTTCTCGACCGACCGCACCGTCGACACCTGGCTGCAGACGATCGCCAACATGCTGGCGCACGGCCAGCCGCTCTACATGGCGCTCTATGTCGCGCTGATCGTCTTCTTCTCGTTCTTCTATACGGCCGTGGTGTTCAACCCGGCCGAGACGGCGGACAACCTGAAGAAGTACGGCGGCTTCATCCCCGGCATCCGGCCCGGCCAGCAGACGGCCGACTACCTGGACCGCGTGCTGACACGGCTGACGGTCCTGGGTGCCGCCTATCTCGTCGTCGTCTGCATCATCCCTGAGATCCTGATCTCGAATTACGGCGTGCCCTTCTACTTTGGTGGCACCTCGCTGCTGATCATCGTGACCGTGACCATGGACACGGTGGCGCAGGTGCAGTCGCACCTCTTCGCGCACCAGTACGAGGGGCTGATCAAGAAGGCCCGCCTGGGTGGCCGCGGCCCGCGGCCGAGGTAACGGGGGATGACGATGAACCTCATCCTCCTGGGCCCACCGGGCGCGGGCAAGGGAACCCAGGCCAAGCGGCTCGAGGAGCGCTTCGGCCTGGTGCAGATCTCCACCGGCGACATGCTGCGCGCCGAGGTGAGGTCTGGCTCGGCCGTCGGGCTCGAGGCCAAGGCCATCATGGAGCGCGGCGAGCTGATCCCCGACTCGGTGATCACCGCCATGCTGGCCGCCCGCGTACAGCAGCCGGACGCCGCGAAGGGCTTCATCCTGGACGGCTTTCCACGCACGACGCCGCAGGCCGAGGCGCTGGACAAGATGCTGGCCGAGAAGGGCCTCGTGCTCGATCACGTGATCGAGCTCAAGGTCGACGACGCGAAGATGGTGGAGCGCATCTCTGGCCGCTACACCTGCGCGAAGTGCGGCGAGGGCTACCACGACGTCTTCAAGCGGCCGAAGGTGGCAGGCGTCTGCGACGTCTGCGGCAGCACGGAATTCACGCGGCGCGCCGACGACAAGGCCGAGACGGTGGGGGCCCGGCTGGGCGCCTACCACCGGCAGACGGCGCCGCTGCTGCCCTACTATGCCGTGCAGGGTAAGCTGCGCAGCGTCGACGGCATGGCGGAAATGTGCGCCGTGACGGGTGATTTGGAGAGGATTCTGACCTCGGGTGCTTGACGGACAGGAGGGGTTGGGCCTATGTCCCCGCCTCTCACGGACGCGGCGTGCCAGGGCACGCTTCGGCCGTGTTTCGCTTTGCTCGATCAGGAAGTATCGCCGCAACCCCGGATTTCCGGTGGCGCGGTAACCATTTAGGGGCCGCAAGGCCTGCAGGAGCTGGACCGTGGCGCGCATCGCTGGCGTGAACATCCCCACCAACAAGCGCGTGGTGATCTCGCTGCGCTATATTTACGGCATCGGCCCGAAGAACGCCGAGCAGATTTGTGAGCAGGTCGGCATCCCCGCCGAGCGGCGCGTGAATCAGCTCACCGACGACGAGGTTGGCAAGCTGCGTGAGGTGATCGATCGTGATTATCGCGTGGAGGGTGACCTTCGCCGTGAAGTTGCGATGAACATCAAGCGTCTGATGGACATGGCCTGCTACCGCGGCCTGCGTCATCGTCGTGGCCTTCCGGTCCGTGGTCAGCGCACGCATACCAATGCGCGCACCCGTAAGGGCAAGGCCGTGGCCATTGCCGGCAAGAAGAAGGTGACGAAGTAGGATGGCCTCCCCCCCGAAGGCGGGTAACCGCCCCCGCAAGAAGGAGCGCAAGAACATCAGCTCCGGCGTGGCGCATGTTCTCGCGACCTTCAACAACACGATCGTGACCATCACGGACGCGCAGGGCAATGCGATCGCCTGGTCGTCCTCGGGCACGAAGGGCTTCAAGGGCAGCCGCAAGAGCACGCCCTATGCCGCGCAGATGGCCGCCGAGGATGCGGGCATGAAGGCGCGTGAGCACGGCATGGAGACCGTCGAGGTGATGGTCTCGGGCCCCGGTTCGGGCCGCGAGTCGGCGCTGCGCGCGCTCCAGACCGTGGGCTTCCACGTGACGGCCATCCGCGACGTGACCCCGATTCCCCACAACGGCTGCCGCCCGCGCAAGCGCCGGCGGGTCTGATTCCCAAGGCGGCTTTACGGCCGCCGGATTTCTGCATCGCGAGCATCTCCCCGTCCCGGTTCCAAGCACCGGGCGGGTCCGCTCCCAGGAGAGACGCACTTGCTCGAACGCAACTGGCAATCACTGATCAAGCCCGAGAAGCTGCAAGTCGAGTCGGGCAGCACGGATCTGCGTCAGGCGACGCTGGTGGCCGAGCCGCTCGAGCGCGGCTTTGGCCAGACGCTCGGCAACGCGCTGCGCCGTATCCTGCTGTCCTCGCTCCAGGGCGCGGCGGTCACGGCAGTGAAGATCGACGGCGTGCTGCATGAGTTCAGCAGCCTCACCGGCGCGCGTGAGGATGTGACCGACATCATCCTCAACCTCAAGCAGCTGGCCATCCGCTACCAGGGCGAGGGCACGAAGCGCCTGCTGCTCACGGCGACCGGCCCGGGCGAGGTGACGGCGGCCCAGATCCAGACGACGGGCGACATCGAGATCGCGAACCCCGAGCTGGTCATCTGCACGCTGGACGACGGCGCCAAGCTCTCCATGGAGCTCACGGTGCAGGTCGGCCGCGGCTATGTGCCCGCCTCGATGAACCGCGCCGAGGACGCGCCGATCGGCCAGATCCCGATCGATGCGATCTACTCACCGGTCCGCAAGGTCTCCTACCGCGTCGAGCCGACCCGCGTGGGCCAGGTGACCGATTACGACCGGCTGGTGCTCTCGCTCGAGACCAACGGCACGGTGGCGCCCGAAGATGCGGTGGCGCTCGCCGCCCGCATTCTGCAGGATCAGCTGTCGCTCTTCGTGACCTTCGAGGAGCCGCGCGAGAAGGTGCGCGACGAGGTGCAGGACGACCTGCCCTTCAACCGCAACCTGCTGCGCAAGGTGGACGAGCTCGAGCTGTCCGTCCGCTCCGCGAACTGCCTGAAAAACGACAACATCGTCTACATCGGCGACCTCGTTCAGAAGAGCGAGCAGGAGATGCTGCGGACGCCGAATTTCGGCCGCAAGTCGCTGAACGAAATCAAGGAAGTGCTGGCCTCGATGGGGCTCTCGCTCGGCATGCCGATCACCGGCTGGCCGCCCGAGAACATCGAGGACCTGGCGAAGAAGATCGAAGAGCCGTTCTAAGAGCCGTTACTAAGTTCGGCCAGGAGAGAGTTAGATGCGTCATGGAGTTGCTGGGCGGAAGCTCAACGTCACTTCTACCCACCGCGCCGCCATGTTCCGCAACATGGCGACCAGCCTGCTCAAGCACGAGCAGATCACCACCACGCTGCCCAAGGCGAAGGAGCTGCGCCCGTATGTCGAGCGCATCATCACGCTCGGCAAGCGCGGCGGCCTGCATGCGCGCCGGCAGGCCTATTCGGTGATCATGGACGAGAAGGTGGTGGACAAGCTCTTCACCACCATCGCGGACCGCTACAAGGGCCGCGCCGGCGGCTATTGCCGGGTGCTCAAGGCGGGCTTCCGCTACGGCGACGCCGCGGCCATGGCCGTGATCGAGCTGGTGGACCGCGACGTGGCCGCCAAGGGCCTCGATAGCGGGCCGAAGGCCGAGGCCGTCGAGGAGCAGGAAGCGGCGTAAGCCTTCTTCCGGATCCGGAACTTCAGAAAGGGCGGGAAGCATGGCTTCCCGCCCTTTTTGCTTACACACGCGACAATATTTACATGGCTGACATCAACGGCCCCTGGCAGAGATCCCCCGCCATGCATGGGGAAGAGCGATGGGCTTCTATGACGACCTGAAGAGCAAGTTCGACATCTGGAACCGGATGAACGACTTCGAGAAGGACACGGTGCGCGACATCGTCTCCGCCAATCCCGGCCAGGCCTTCGTGCTGAAGGAGGCCAAGGAGGAGGCGGAGCGCTGGTCCAAGTCAGTCTCCTACGCCTTCACGGCCGAGCTCACGCCCGAGCAGGCCGACGCCACGGCCAAGGCCAGCCGGAATGACGGCCCCGCCGACGCGCTGCGCCATTGCTGCTGGTCGGCGCTGCTCTCGAGCCAACTCGCCTACAACGACGCGATGCGCGTGGTGATGTCGCACGAGTTCGGGCCGAGCGAGGGCTCGCTGGCCTCGCAGATGGACGTGCACAACAACAGCGTGGGCCTGCGGATCGGTGCCGCGAACAAGCGGCCGGGCGGTGCCTCGCCCACCGGGCTGGCAAAGAACGACGGCGATATCAAGGAGGCGGTGATGAACGCCTTCCTGCATGGTCAGCTCGTCGTGCTGTCCAAGGACAAGTCGAAGCTGGAACCGAGCCGGTCGTTGCTGCAGGGACGCTGATTTTTTAACGGCCCTGTCGAAGGAAGAGGGTGGCGCGGCTCATGTCGGCGAGGGAATGATCCCTCGCCCACGGAGACCACCCGATGCAATACGCCCTCCTCTTCGCTGAATCGCCGGACGACTTCGCCCAGCGCAAGAATCCTGCCACGGCCGCCTCCTACATGGGCGCCTGGACCGCCTATATCGGCGCCATCCAGCAGGCCGGCATCATGCAGGCCGGCCTGGGACTGGAGCCGACCTCCCTGGCCACCACGCTGCGCGTGCGCGACGGTATCAGGGACGTGCAGGACGGCCCCTTCGCCGACAGCAAGGAGCAGCTCGGCGGCTTCGTGGTCATCGACGTACCGGATCTCGACGCGGCGCTGGAATGGGCCTCGCGCTGTCCGGTCGTCTCGACCGGTGCGGTGGAGGTCCGGCCGGTGATGCCGCCGCCGCCGCGGTGACGGAGGCCGCGCGCGCAGCCGAGGCGGC
>JAQGHZ010000005.1 GCA_028291485.1 Rubritepida sp.
GTGGTCATCCCGAGCTGCTTCGCGCTGCGGCCGTCGAGCAGCCAGGTGGTGAGCACGCCGTTCTCGACCAGCGCGCGGCGCTGGCCGCGCTGGCCCTCGCCGTCGAAGGGGCGCGAGCGCATGCCGCGCGGGCGCAGCGGGTCGTCCATCACGGACATGGTCGTCGGCAGGATCTGCTTGCCCAGCGCGTCCTTGAGGAAGGAGGTGCCGCGCGTGATGGCGGCGCCGTTGATGGCGCTGATCAGATGACCCAGCAGCGAGTTCGCCACACGCGGGTGATAGACCACGCTGAGCATCGTGCTCTTCGGCCGCGTCGGATTCAGCCGCGCGACGGCCTGCTCGCCCGCGCGGCGGCCGATGGCGGCGGCGTCTTCGAGGTCGCACAGAAACGTCGCGCTCGAATAGTCGTAGTCGCGTTGCATGCCCGTGCCCTCGCCGGCCAGGGCCGTGGCGGAGACGGAGTGCGAGGAGCGCGTGTAGGTGCCGAAAAAGCCGCGGCTGGTGGCCAGCGCGCGCGAGCCGCGCGACCATCCGGCCGAGCCGCCCTCGCTGTTGGTCACGCCCTTCACCGAGAGCGCCGCTTCCTCCGCCAGAGCGGCGCGGGCGAGCAGCGCGTCGGCGTCCGGCTCCGCATCGTCGGCGAGGTCCAGCGGTCCGGCATCGATGGGCGCGGGCGCGTCGAGCAGCGTGGCGTAGCCGTCCTCCGGCACGACCTGCGCCATGGCGACGGCGCGCTCGGCGAGCGCCGCGAAGCCGGAGAGCGACGCATCCGTGCCGCTCACGATCGCCATCCTGTTGCCGAGGAAGACGCGCAGCCCGATGTCGGTGCTCTCCGACCGCTCCAGCTGCTCGATGGCACCAAGCCGGCGCTGCACGGCCAGCGAGGCGGAGTGCACCAGCAGCGCATCCGCCTGATCCGCGCCGGCCTTCCGCGCCGCTTCGAGCAGCGCGCCCAGAACGTCCGCGTCGCTGTTCTGGCGCGGCCGGTTCATGCTTCGCTCCGCTTCGCGATCGGACGTGCTCATGCCGCCAGCTTCTCCGCGATATCGGCCAGCGTCGGCACCTTCGCGATCGGCCCCAGCGCCGCCAGGGTCGGCCGGCCCTTGAAGAGCCGTGCGGCCGCGCGTTGGATGTCCTCCACCGTCACCGCCGCGATGCGCGCCTTGGTCTCCTCGGTCGGGATCACGCGGCCATGCACCTGCAGCTGCCGGGCGATCTGCTCGCAGCGGCTGCCGGTGCTTTCCAGCGACATCAGCAGCGAGGCGCGCAGCTGCGCCTTGGCGCGGTTCAGCTCGTCCACCGTCACGTCGAGCTGCACGCGGCGCAGCTCCTCCACGGCGACGGGGACCAGCTCGGCCACCTGCTCCTCGCCCGTGCCGGCGTAGAGCGCGAAGACACCCGTGTCGTGATAGGGGCTCGCGAAGGAGTAGATCGAGTAGACCAGCCCGCGCTTCTCGCGGATCTCCTGGAAGAGCCGCGAGGACATGCCCCCGCCCAGCAGCGTGGAGAGCAGCTGCGTCGGGTAGTGGTCCGGGTCGGAATAGGTCGCCGAGGGGAAGCCCAGCACGATGTGGACCTGATCCAGGTCCCGCTCCTCCCGATACTCGCTGCCGGCATAGAGTGCGGCCTCGGGCTCGTGCGGCGTGACCGTCGGCAGGTCGCCGAAATGCGCGTTCACCAGCGACAGGAGCTGCTCGTGCTCCACCGCGCCGGCGGCGGCCACCACCATGCGCGAGGGGCCGTAATGCCGCGCCATGTAGTTGGACAGCACGTCGCGCGGCATCTTCTCGATGATCTCTTCCGTCCCGAGCGTCGGGCGGCCCATCGCCTGGTCCGGGTAGCAGGCGTGCTGGAAGTGGTCGAAGACGATGTCGTCCGGCGTGTCGTTCGCCTGGCCGATCTCCTGCAGGATCACGCCGCGCTCGCGCTCCAGCTCCTCGGGAATGAGGGTGGAGTGGCAGAGGATGTCGCCGATGATGTCGGCCGCCAGCGCTGTGTCCTCCTTGAGGACCTTGCAGTAATAGGCCGTCTGCTCGCGCGCCGTGTAGGCGTTGATCTGGCCGCCGACATCCTCGATCTCGCGCGCGATCGCGGCCGCATCCCGCCGGGCGGTGCCCTTGAAGGCCATGTGCTCGAGGAAGTGCGAGGCGCCGTTCTCGGGTGCGGTCTCGTTGCGCGTGCCGGCATGGACATAGGCGCCGATGGAAACGGACTCCACGCGCGACATGGTCTCGCTGGCGACGAGGAGACCGCTGGGGAGGCGCGTGACGCGGACGGTATCGGTCATTTCGACGGGGGAACTTTCTGGGCTGATCAGGCTGGGGTCATTCCTAGCCCGCTTCGGTCCTGGCCGAAACCTTGGGCCGAAACGTTGGGCCTGGGACGGGAGGGTTGCCCCCTGATATCGTGTGTCCCTCCCAAGCCTTTCAACCTTCACGCTGTCGGCACGCTGGCCGCCGTCGATCCGGACCTCCGCACCGGTGATGGCGCCGGCGTGCGGCGAGGCCAGAAAGGCGATGAGCTTGGCCGCCGAAGGTGGAGTACGGGGTGACGGATTGGCCGATCGCTCTGCCCGGCGCCGGACCCGATTCTGCGATGGGCCACCCGTAAGCCATGGAATCAGAATAGTTTATGAGAAAAAGCGCCCGCGCGACGCCCGGCGCTGCAACCGTTCCGATCCTTCGCAGTTGCACAATCGCTGCCTGGGCGACGCCCCGCGCGGCGTGTCTCGCGTGGCCGCCCGACCCTCAGGGCCGCGCCCCATTTGGGTCGCAAAGGCATCATTTCCATGCCTTGGGCCGGACGGATCAGGTAGCCCATGACGACACGCACCACTCGGCTGTTCGAGCTCGATTCACTGCGCGGCATCGCTGCTCTCATCGTGGTTCTGCACCACGCCTATCTTTCCCTCCCGGAGTTGCCCGACTGGCTGCACTGGGCCCTGGACGCCACGCCGTTGCGCCTGATCGGCGCGGGGCGCCCCGCGGTGATCTTCTTCTTCGTCCTCAGCGGCTACGTGCTGACCCGCGGGCTCGCGGCGCAGGAGGAGGCCCGACCCGGCAGCGTGCTGAGCGGCCCTGGCTGGGCCAATTACGCGGCGCAGCGCGCGGTGCGGCTGGGCCCGCCGGTGCTCGCCTCCCTGGTGCTCTCGGCCGCGCTGCAGATGGTGCTCTGGGAGGGATCGCTGCCGGCCGAGACGCCCGGCCTCGTCGGCACCGCGACCTGGGCCGGGATGTGGAGCTGGAAGAGCTTCACCGAACAGGCGCTGCTGCTGAGCTCCGGCAACGGCTTCCAGCTGAATCCGGTGCTCTGGAGTCTCGTGCACGAATGGCGGATCAGCCTGGTGCTGCCCTTCGTGCTGCTGTTCCGCGGCCGTCTCGCGCTGCTGATGGCGCTGGCGCTGGTGGGCGCCGGCATCGCGCGGCTCGCCGGCATGCCGGAGGGCGACGTGGCGCTCGGCAGCAGCCTGCCGAAGACCTTCGCGGCGACCGCCGGCTTCCTGCCGGCCTTCGCGGCGGGCGCGGCTTTGGCACTCAGCCGGGTGCCGCGGCTGGATCCGGTCCAGGCGGTCGCGGCCGGCATCGCGGTGCTGGTCATGGCCATGGCGGCGCATGACTACGGCGTGATCCTGGCCTCGGTGCTGCTGATCCTGCTGGCGCAGCGGGACGGCCCCTTCGCGCGGGCGCTGCGGCGCCCGTCGCTGGTCTGGCTGGGGCGCGTCTCCTTCAGCCTCTACCTGGTCCACCTGCCGCTGCTGCTGGCGGCGACGCACCTGCTGCGGGACCAGGACGTGCCGGAGGTGGCGGCGCTGATGGCGGTGGTGCTGTCGCTCCCGGTGGCGGCGCTGATGTGCCGCTGGGTGGAGGTGCCGGCGCACCGGCTGGCGCGGCGGATCCGTCCGCGGGCGCCGCGGGTGCCGGCCGGACTGCCCTATGAGCTGCGTTGAAGCGTGATGACCGAAGGCGCGGAGGTGCCGAAGGTCTGAATCACGCGGTAAAATAAAGGCCTAGGGCCAGAAGCCGGCGCCGTCAGGCGTCGACCGTGTTCCGCCGCGCATGGGCGCGCACCTGCGCCTCCACCTCGCCGAGATCGTTCGGCAGCACGATGAAGCGCTCCGGCCGCTCGTAGAGGTCGGCCAGCGCGGGCGGCAGAGGCGACCGGATGCCGGTCGCCCGCTGCACGGCGTCCGGGAATTTCGCCGGATGCGCCGTCGCCGCGATGATGACCGGCATGCGGCTCTCGGGCATCAGCGCGCGCGCGGCGGCCGTGCCGACCGCCGTGTGCGGATCCGCCAGATAGCCCGTCTCGCGGTGCAGCCGCTGGATCTCGGCCAGCGTCCCGGAATCGTCCAGCGTGAAGCCGGTGAAGTGCTTCGTCGCCTCGCGCCAGGCGGCATCGGGGATCGGCATGCGGCCGGTGGCGCGGAAGTCGCGCATCTGCGCCGCCGTCGCGGCCGGATCGCGGCCCAGCAGCTCGAAGAGCAGCCGCTCGAAATTGCTGCTCACCTGGATGTCCATGGAGGGTGAGAGCGAGGGCTCCACGGGCTTGGCCGTCATGTCGTTGGAGGCGAGGAAGCGCACCAGGATGTCGTTGCGGTTGGAGCCGATGAGGAACTTCGCGATGGGCAGCCCCATCTGCTTCGCCGCCCAGGCCGCCAGCACATTGCCGAAATTGCCGGTGGGCACCGAGACGGCCACCTCGCGATCCGGCGCGCCCAGGCTCAGCGCGGCATAGGCGTAGTAGGGGATCTGCGCCGCGATGCGGGCCCAGTTGATGGAGTTCACCGCCGCCAGCCGCATCTCGCTGCGGAAAGGCGCGTCCACGAACATGGACTTCACCAGGTCCTGGCAGTCGTCGAAGCTGCCCTGGATGGCGATGTTGGCCACGTTGGGCGACAGCACCGTCGTCATCTGCCGGCGCTGCACGTCGCTGGTGCGGCCCTCGGGGTGAAGGATCACGATGTCCACGGCGTCGCGGTCGCGGCAGGCCTCGATGGCGGCGCTGCCCGTGTCGCCGCTGGTGGCGCCGACGATGGTGATGCGCTCGCCGCGCTTCTTCAGCACGTGGTCGAAGAGCCGGCCGAGCAGCTGCAGCGCCACGTCCTTGAAGGCCAGCGTCGGGCCGTGGAAGAGCTCCAGCGCGAAATCCGTCGGGCCGAGCTGCACCAGTGGCACCACGGCCGGGTGGCGGAAGCTGGCATAAGCCTCCGTCGTCAGCCCGCGCAGCTCGTCCAGCGTCAGCGCGTCGCCGACGAAGCGATGGATCAGCCGGGCCGAGAGCTCGGCATAGGGCAGGCCGCGCAGGGACCGCCACTCGTCGGGCGTCAGCGTCGGCCAGGATTCAGGCATGAAGAGCCCGCCATCCTCGGCGAGGCCGGCGAGCAGGACATCCTCGAAGCCGCGCGGGGCGGCCTCTCCGCGGGTGGAAACATAGCGCATGGGGGCTGTTTAGGCGTTTGCGCGGCATCGCGGTAGGCGGCCCGCGCAAACGGTGTTTTTTCCTTCCAAAGCTCCGCAAAACCACCTACCGGAATTCAGATATTCGCCGAATTTATCTTAATGAAAACGGGGGGAAACCAATAATCATGCAAAATGACATGTCACGGCGGCTCACTGCCGAATTCATCGGAACCTTCTGGCTCGTCTTCGGCGGCGTGGGCAGCGCCGTCTTCGCCGCCACCTTCCCGCAATACGGCATCGGCTTCCTGGGCGTGTCCTTCGCCTTCGGCCTGACGGTGCTGACCATGGCCTATGCCGTGGGCCATATCTCGGGCGGCCACTTCAACCCGGCCGTGACGCTGGGCCTCTGGACGGCGGGGCGCTGCGCCAACAGGCACGTCATTCCCTACGTCATCGTGCAGGTGGCGGGCGCCATCGTCGCGGCGGGCGCGCTCTACGTGATCGCCTCGGGCCGGGCGGACTGGACCGTCCAGAGCTTCGCCTCCAACGGCTACGGCGCGCTGAGTCCGGGCCATTACAGCATGGCCGCCTGCTTCCTGGCCGAGCTGATCCTGACCTTCATCTTCCTGATGATCATCACCGGCACGACCTCGAAGGGCGCGGCCGTCGGCTTCGCGGGCATCCCCATCGGGCTGGCGCTGACGCTGATCCACCTGATCTCGATCCCGATCACCAACACCTCGGTGAACCCGGCCCGCAGCACGGCGCCGGCGCTCTTCGCGGGTGGCGAGTATCTCGGCCAGCTCTGGCTGTTCTGGGCGGCGCCGATCCTGGGGGCGATGATCGCGGGCGTGCTCGCCCGGGTGCTCTACGAGCCGACGGAATGACGGAAGCTTCCCTTCGGGAAACGTCGTGTTAGCGTGACAGCGGCCGGGAACCTCCGGCCAGGGAGGACACCATGAAAATGAACCGTCGCCACATGGCCGCCGTTGGCGCGGCCGCCGTTGTCGCCGCAGCCCTGCCCGCCGTCGCACAGACCGCAGACGACCGGGCCGTCGCTCAGGCGGTCGAGGCGCTCACCCGTGCCATGCTCAACCCGGACCGGGCCGCGCTGGAGGCCATCACCCACGACTCGCTGAGCTACGGCCATTCGGCCGGGCGCATCGAGAACAAGGCGCAGTTCATCGCCGCCCTGGTCGAGCGGGGGAACCCCTTCGGCGAGATCAACATCAGCGAGCAGACCATCCAGGTGGTCGGCGGCGACGACGCGATCGTGCGCCACAACTTCACCGGCCACACGACCGGCGGCGGCCGCATGACGCCGGTGCGGATCGGCATCCTGCAGGTCTGGAAGAAGCAGGGCACCAACTGGCGGCTCTTCGCCCGGCAGGCCTTCGTGCGGCCCGCCGCCTGAGCCGCGCGGCCCGCGCCGGCAGGCGCGGGCCCAGCCCCGGTTCGGCAGCTCTCCCCAGGA
>JAQGHZ010000035.1 GCA_028291485.1 Rubritepida sp.
GATCTGGTCGCCCTTCACGTGGTCGACCGTGCCGACCGGATTCCCGCAGGAACCGACGACCTGCATGTGTTCCTTGATGTCCGTTGCGTTCATAGGGCTCCTTTCCAGCATCGGCGTCAGAGTGGCGCCGTTGTGGAAAGAACTTCCCGCCGACGGAGAGGTTGCCCGGAGCGGCTTAATTTCGCGCCATGCTCCGGGACATTCCTACAGACGAAACAAAGGCTTACGACTGGGTGAGGCTTTCCATCGCCGCCTGCACGCCGCCCTTGGCGTGCGGCACGCCGGCGAGGCCCAGCGCCATCTCGATCGAGGCCAGAGTGCCGAGGATCATCGGCTCGTTCAGGTCGCCCAGATGGCCGATGCGGAAGATCTTGCCCGACAGCTTGGCGAGGCCGCTGCCCGTCGAGACGTTGAACTTCTCCAGCGCGATCTTGCGCACGGCCTCCGCGTTGATGCCCTCCGGCATCAGCACCGCCGTCACGCTGTCGGAATAGCGCTCGGGGTTCTGGCAGAAGAGCTGCGGGCCGTTGTTGCCGGACCAATGCTGCACGCAGGCGCGCACGGCCTTGGCGAGGCGGGCGTGACGCTTGAAGACGTTCTCCAGCCCCTCCTCTTCGAGGATCAGGCGCAGCGCCTCCTGCAGCCCGTAGAACAGCGTCACCGGCACGGTGCCGACAAAGCTCTTCTGCTTGCGGGCGAGCATCTCCGTCCAGTCGAAATAGTGGCGAGGATGCGTGCTGGCGCGGTGCGCCGCCATGGCCTTCTCGGAGGCGCCGGTGAAGCTGAAGCCGGTCGGCAGCATCAGCCCCTTCTGGCTGCCGCCGACGCAGACGTCGATGCCCCACTCGTCCATGCGGAAGTCGTAGCAGCCGAGCGAGCTGATCGTGTCGGCCATCAGCAGGGCCGGGTGCTTAAGCTCGTCGAGGATGGCCCGCACTTGGTCCAGCGGCAGGCGCATGCCGGCGGCCGTCTCGTTGTGCACGCAGCAGATGGCCTTGATCTCGTGCGCGGTGTCGGCGGCGAGCGCCTCGCGGATCGCGGACATCTCCACGCCGCGGCGCCAGTCGCAGGGGATGTGCTTCGTCCTGAAGCCCAGCGTGCCGCACATCTTCATCCAGGAATCGGAGAAGTGGCCCGTCTCGGGGATCAGCACGAGGTCGCCCGGCGATAGCGTGTTGACGAGCGAGGCCTCCCAGGCGCCGTGGCCGGACGCCGTGTACATGAAGAGGTTCTGCTCGGTCTTGATGACCTTCTTCAGCCCGGCGAAGCAGGCGTCGTAGACGGCGATGAAGGCCGGATCGTTGAAGTCGATGCTGGCGCGCGCGGTGGCGAGCAGCACGGAATCGGGAATGTTCGTCGGGCCCGGATTGGCGAAGAAGAGGCGCCCGCGCGCCATGGGCCGTGCGGGAGTCGGAGCTGTGTGACCGTCCATTGTCTCTTGGCTTTCCTAAGCGGCGTTCCGCCCAGTATCGGGCGGAACGCGCGGGTCTTCAACGTGGCGCCGTCAGCGCTGCAGGCGGACACCGGTGCGGGCCACGACGTCGCGGTATTTCGCGACCTCGGCGATCAGGAAGTCGCGCGCCGTCTCCGGCGCGTTCGTGCCGCTCCAGGCGGAGACACCGGCGGTGAGCAGGCGCTCGCGGACCGGTGCCTCGGCGATGGTGGCGGCAAGCGCGCGGTTGATCTGCGCGAGGATCGCGGGCGGCATGCCGGGCGGGCCGATGATCATGTTCCAGGTGGTCATCTCGAAGCCCGGGATCGCGGCCTCGCCCAGCGTGGGGATGTCGGGGAAGGAGGGGAAGCGCTCCCGGCTCGTGACGGCGAGGCCGCGCACGAGCCCGTCGCGCACCTGGCCCGCCGCACTCGCCAGCACGGCGATGCCGAACTGGCCCTCGCCCTGGTGGATCGCCGTCAGCATCAGGCCGCCGCTGCGATAGGGCACGTGGGTGAACTTCGCGCCGCCCAGCGCCAGCGCCATCACCTCGACCGCGAGGTGCGGGATGGAGCCGACGCCCGAGGTCGCATAGGCGAATTCCTCGGGGCGCGAGTTGCGGAGCCGCTGCGTCACGTCGGTCGGCGTGCGGCCGGGGAAGTTCGGGTTGATGACGAGGATGAGCGGCGCCGTGCCCACCATGCCGATATGCGTGAAGTCGGCGATGGGATCGTAGGAGGTGCCGCCCTCCAGCGCCTCGGGCACGATGGCGTGCGAGGAGACCTCGATCAGCATGATGGTGTAGCCGTCGGGCGGCTGCCGCCGCAGCCAGTCGGAGGCGACGACGCCCGAGGCGCCGGCCCGGTTCTCCACCACCATGCGGCCGTTGGGCGAGAGGTTCTGGGCGAAGCGCTCGGAGATCAGGCGCGAGGCGATGTCGGTGCTGCCGCCGGGCGCGAAGCCGGTCACGAGGGTGATGGCGCGCTCGGGATAGGTCTGCGCGGCAAGAGGCGGCGCGAGGGCGAGCAGTGACAGCAGGACAAGTGCCAGATGGCGGAACATGGACAGACCTCGACTTTTCTTGTGATCAGACTAAGCCCCAGCCGAAATCCGGATGCAAGCCGGCCCATCGCGCGGTCGGCCGGTCCGTGTTGACACAGCGAAACGAGCACCTGATCCTGGCCGGAATACCGGTCCACAAGGCGAGATAGAATGGTATTCAGCTCAGTTGCGTTCCTGTTTTACTTCTTGCCG
>JAQGHZ010000059.1 GCA_028291485.1 Rubritepida sp.
CCGAGGCCCGGCGCTCCGAGACGGCCTTTGCCGCGGCGGCCGCGCGCGGCCCGGTCTTCCTTTTCGCCATGCAGATGGAGAACGACTATTCCATCCGGGCCTATTCGCCCTATCCGGACCTGGACACGCCCCTCGCCGAGGTGATGCGGTCCTTCGCCACCCACGCCCCGCCGGTGGCGCAGCTGGCCATCAAGCTCCATCCGCTCGATCCCGGGCTGAAGAACTGGCCGCGCCGCATCCTACGCATGGCCGAGGCGGCCGGGATCGCCGGGCAGGTGACCTTCCTTGGCGCCGGTGCGCTGGAGCCGATGCTGCGGGCCTCCACGAGCCTGGTGACGGTGAACAGCACCGCCGCCCTGCAGGCCCTGGCGCTGGGCAAGCCTGTCCTGGCGCTCGGCCAGGCCATCTACCGCATCCCCGGCCTCGCCTTCGAAGGCCCGGCCGAGACCTTCTGGCGCGAGGCCCCTCCCCCGGACCCGGCCCTGGCCGAGGCCTTCCTTCGCCTCCTGGGCGCGGCCCTGCACGTCCGCGGCACCTATTATGCGAGACCCGGCCTCGATGCCGCGGTCGCGGCCACGATCCGCCGCCTGCACGACGGTCTCGTCAACGCGCCCCTGTGATTGACAGCCCGGAACGACGCTCGGAAAACCCTGCGACGGTTCCAAAGGCCTATTCTTGCACGTCATCCTCGATCTTTCCCGACTGCTGGCCGCAGGCTGGCGCGGCATCGCCGCCGGGATCGACCGGGTCGAACTGGCCTATGCGCGCCACTTCGCCGACCGCGGCTGCAGCTTCTCCGCCCAGAGCCCCTGGGGCTTTTGCGCCGAGCTCCCGCGTGATCTGGCCCTCGGCCTCGTCGCGGCCCTGCTGAAGGATTCCCGGGTCGAGGCGAAGGTGCTGGCCGGCGCCGGCTACGCCGTGCTCGCCAGTTCCATGGGCCGCACGAAGCTCACCCGCCGCATCGCCTCCACGCCCGGCTGCGTCTTCCTCGTCGTCTCGCACGCCGGCCTGCACGAGCCGGGGCCGATCGCCGCGCTGAAGGCGGAGGGCGCGCGCTTCCTGCCCATGCTGCACGACCTCATCCCCATCACCCATCCGGAATTCACCAGCAGCAAGCAGATCGAGCGCCATCCCAAGCGCGTCGAGACCATCCTGGAGCTGGCCGACGCCGTGCTGATCAGCTCGCGCGCCACCGGCGACACGCTGGCCGCGCTGAACCCCGGACGCCCCCTGCCGCCGATGCACCTGGTCCGCTTCGGCACGGACATCGCCGCCCGTGCGCCGGGCGCGATCACGCCGCTGCCGGGGCCCTACTTCGTCACGCTCGGCACCATCGAGCCGCGCAAGAACCACCTTCTGCTGCTCAACCTGTGGCGCGAGATGCCCCCGGGACCCCGGCTGATCCTCATCGGCCGGCGCGGCTGGGAATCCGAGGCGGCCTGCCGCCTGCTCGACCGCCGCACGGCCTTCCACGGCCATGTCGAGGAGCAGGGACGCCTGGACGATGCGCGCACGGCCGCCCTGCTGCGCGGCGCCTGCGCCCTGCTCTTCCCCACCTTCGTGGAGGGCTATGGCATCCCGCTGGCCGAGGCGCTGACCATGGGCGTCCCGGCGATCTGCTCGGACATCCCCTCGCTGCGCGAGCTGGGCGACGGCGTGCCGGATTTCGTGGACCCGCTGGACGGGCTGGGATGGCGGGAGCTGATCCTGGACTATTCCGCGCCGGGCGGCGCCCGGCGCCCGGCCCAGCTCGCGCGGATGCCGCAATGGCGCATGCCGAGCTGGGAGGAGCATTTCGAGATCGTCGAGCAGGTGCTGACCACGCTCGGATAACGCGTGTGCCGGGCCGCCTTGCGTCGCGGCATCTCCCCCGCGATCCTGCGCGCTGCATTCCATTTCCGGAGCCAGGACCATGCCCCGCCTCGTCACCCTCGCCGCCGCCCAGCTCGGCCCCATCCAGAAGGCCGACGGCCGCGACGTCGCCGTCGGCCGCATGCTGCGGCTGCTGGAGCGCGCGCATCAGCGCGGCGTGGAGGTCGTCGTATTCCCGGAGCTGGCGCTGACCACCTTCTTCCCGCGCTGGTACGAGGAGGACATCTCCAAGGCCGACAACTGGTACGAGCACGCGATGCCGTCCAACGAGACGGCGCCGCTCTTCGAGGCCGCGAAGAAATACGGGATCGGCTTCCACCTCGGCTACGCCGAGAAGACGCCGGACGGGCACCGCTACAACACGGCGATCTACGTGCATCCCTCGGGCGAGATCGTGCTGAAGTACCGCAAGGTCCACCTGCCCGGGCACAAGGAATTCGACCCGATCCGCAAGGTGCAGCACCTCGAGAAGCGCTACTTCGAGGTGGGCAACCTGGGCTTCCCCGTCATCCGCGCGCCGATCGGCACGCAGGAGGCCAATATCGGCATGATGATCTGCAACGATCGCAGATGGCCGGAAGCGTGGCGCGTCATGGGTCTGCAGCAGGTCGAGGTCGTGATGCTCGGCTACAACACGCCGAGCCTCAACATGGACAACCGCGGTTTCGAGGCGCACCACCTGCGCGTCGAGCATTCGCACCTTTCGATCCGCTCCGGCTGCTACCAGAACGCGTGCTTCGGCGTGGCCACGGCCAAGGGCGGCACGGAGGACGGGCACGAGCTCTTCGGCCATTCCATCATCGTGAACCCGCAGGGCGAGATCATGGCCCAGGCCACGAGCTGGGGCGACGAGCTGATCACCGCCGACTGCAACCTCGACGACTGCAATCTCGGGCGGACGACCATCTTCAACTTCGCCGCCCACCGCCGGCCGGAAGCCTATGGCCGGATCCTGGAGCAGGTGGGAAGCGAGCCGCCGAAGA
>JAQGHZ010000067.1 GCA_028291485.1 Rubritepida sp.
CCGGGCGGCCGGTCCCTCTACGAGGTGTTTCCGACCAGGGGGAAGCCGTTCGTTTCCCACGACGCCGGCGATCTGCTGAACCTGGTCAACGACCGTCACGCCGAAGGTATGGCTGCGCCGCTGGGGCTGCGTCGGTGGAAGCTCCTGCGCGACGCCGCCATCATGGCGATTCTCTACAGCCGGGCGCCGCGCATCTCCGACCTGGCGGCGATGCGCCTCGGCGAGCACCTGATCACCCGCCGCGACGGAAGTTTCCTGGTCCGCTTTCCGAAGGAAATCACGAAGAACCACAAGAACCTCGAATACCCGCTCGACCCCGAGCCGACCGAGATCCTGCGAGACTATCTCGTTCACGCCCGGCCCCATCTGGCCGGCGTGAGCAATACCGACCAACTCTGGATGGGCACGACGGGCGGGCCGCTGGGCCTGCGCGGTGTGGAAGGCCTGATCAAGCGCCGCAATCTGAACTTCGTCGGCAAGGCCGAGGGCCCCCACATGGCGCGGAAATGGCTTGCCGACACGGCGCGGAAGCGGTCAGCGGAGGCGGCCTTCGATGCGGCCGAGGTGGCAGGCCATTCCCCCGAGGTGGCCGTCGAGCATTATCATCAGGCGAAGGATCTGCACGCTGGGGGCCGCCACGGGAAGCGCATCTCGCGCCTCCGTCGCCGGACTGCCGGCCTCGCCGAGAGGGCCTTCGAGGACCGTGAACTCGGCCAGCAGAAGAGGAATGTGGAATGAGTGCCGTCAGCGCCGCGTCGCCTCGTGTGGCCCTGTACGCCCGCTATTCCAGCGACCGGCAGTCGGAGCACTCGATCGAGGACCAGTTGCGGATCTGCCGGGTCCACGCACAGAAGGAAGGCTGGCAGATCGTCCACACCTTCCACGATGCTGCGATCTCCGGCGCCACCATGCTCCGCCCGGGCTTTCAGGCCCTCCAGGCGGCGATGCGTGCCGGTGAGGTGGACGTGGTCCTGGGAGAGGCGCTGGACCGCTTCTCACGCGACCAGGAGCATGTGGCTGCCCTCTTGAAACTCACGGTGTTCACTGGCGTCCGTCTGGTCACCTTGTCCGAGGGCGAGATCGGGCCGCTCCATGTCGGAATGAAGGGCACGATGAACGCCCTGTTCCTGAAGGATCTCACGACCAAGACGCGTCGCGGCATCGAGGGCCGGGTTCGCGCTGGCCGCGGCACCGGCGTCCTGTCCTACGGGTACCGGCGGATCCTCGGTGTCCTGCGGGCGGATGGTGAGGTCGAGCGCGGACTGCGCGAAATCGACCCCGAACAGGCGACCATCGTTCGACGCATCTTCGCCGAGTTCGCGATGGGCCTCAGCCCGATCGCCATCGCCCGGCGCCTCAACGAGGATCACATCCCGGCCCCGAAGGGCATTGGCTGGAACCAGTTCTCCATTCGAGGTCGCGCCAAGTCGGGCGACGGGATGCTGCGCAATCGCATCTACATCGGAGAAACCGTGTGGAACCGCCGCCACTACGTGACCGATCCCACCACTGGGAAAAGGGCAAAGCGAGAAAACAGAGCCGATGATCACGTCGTGGTCGCCAGCCCGGATCTGCGGATCATCGACGACACCCTGTGGGAGACGGCGCAGGTCCGCCTCGCGGCGGAGAGCGTCGCAGCCAAGACCAGCGACGGGCCGCCGAAGTTCTGGGAGAAGCGCCGTCCGAAGCATCTGCTCTCCGGCAAGATCGTCTGCGGGGCCTGTGGCGGCCCATTCTCCGCCGCCAAGAGCAAGTACTACTCCTGCAACGCCGCTGAGCGCCGCGTCTGCACCAACCGCTCCACCGTCAATCGGATGAAGCTCGAGAAGCTGGTGCTCGACGTGCTCGCCGAGAAAATGATGGATCCCGAACTGGCCGATGCCTTCGCGGCTGAGTTCTCGGCTGAATGGAACCGCTTGGCTGCCGAGGCGGGCGTTGGCGAGGCCAAGCTGCGCCGAGAGCTGGAGGCCGTCGAACGGCAGCTCGCCAACCTTGTCGAAGCCATCTCCAATGGGCTGATGGCATCGACCCTCCAGCAGAAACTGACTTCCCTCGAAGCGGAGCAGGAACGGCTCTCGCGTGCCGTGACGCGGTCGAAGCCAACGCGCGTTCGTCTCCTCCCAAACATCGGCATCACCTACCGGCAGAAGCTCGTTGAGCTTCGTCGGGCCATCTCGGAGGGTGACAACGCGGAAGCTCTGGAGAAGGCCCGGGCGCTGATCGCCCGCGTCGTGGTTCACCCGGCGCCGCCGCGGAAGCCGCCCGGGATCGTCGTCGAAGCCGGGTTGGCGTCGTTGCTCATGACCGCGCAGCCCAACCTCCCGGCGGAGATCGCTTCACAGATCGCCGATGCCGCGAGTGTGGTGGTAAAGGAAGGAGCGAGGGGGCAACGCCCCCTCAAAGCCCGGGGTCAATCATCAATCGGCTGCGCCCAGGATCACGGAGACGTTCTGGCCGCCGAAGCCGAAGGAATTGGAGAGCGCGGCCCGGAATGGATGCGGCCGCGAAACGGGGACCGTATCGAGGCCGAGCTCGGGGTCCACGTCGTCCTGGTTGATGGTGGGCGGCAACACCTGGTGCCGCAGCGCCAGCAGGCAGATGGCCGCCTCGATGGCTCCGGCGGCCGAGAGCGTGTGGCCGATCATCGACTTGGTGGAGCTGATGGGCGGCGGCGTCTCGCCGAACAGCATGCGGACCGCCTGCGCCTCCATCCGGTCGTTCTCGGGCGTCGAGGTGCCGTGGGCGTTGATGTAGCCGATGTCCGCCGGCGCGAGGCCGGCATCATCCAGCGCGCGCTGCATGCAGCGGACGATGGCCGCGCCGTCGGGCGAGGAGCGGGTGCGATGGAAGGTGTCCGCCGCCTCGCCGACGCCCAGCACGTAGCCGAGGATGGTGGCGCCGCGCGCGCGGGCGTGGTCCTCGTCCTCGAGGATCAGCGCGCCGGCGCCGTCGCCCATCACGAAGCCGTCCCGCGTGAGGCTGAAGGGGCGCGAAGCGGCCTCGGGCACGTCGTTGCGCGTGGAAAGCGCCTGGAGCAGGCCGAAGCGGATCAGCGTCTCGGGCTGGAGGCTGGCGTCGCTGCCGGCCGCGATGGCCTTTGATGTCTCGCCGCGGCGGATGGCCTCGATGGCGAGCTGGATGGCTGAGCCGCCGGAGGCGCAGGCCGTGGTGACCACCTGGGGCACGCCGGTTGTGCCGAAGCGCTCGGCCAGGCGGGTGGAGGCACCGCCGAACAGAAACTCCTCGTAGAGCGGCATCGCGGTGCGCGCCTTCTCCAGCAGCTCCGGATAGGTGGTGACGCCGAAGGCCAGCCGCTGCGGCCATTCGATCTCGACGGGCGGCATGCCGATGGCGAGCAGGCCGCCGAAGGGGGCTTGGAGGCCGGCCTGGGCCAGGGCCTCGGCAATGGCGAGTTCGCCCAGCCGCTCGACGCGCGCGGCGGTCGTGAAGGTCCGGTCGGCGTCCTCCGGAAAATCCACGCAGCCGGCGATGGTGGCGCGCATGCCCGTGGTGTCGAAGCGGGCGATGTGGCGGATGCCGGAGGTGCCCGCCGCCAGCGCCGTCCAGTTGGCCTCCGTGCCGAAGCCGAGCGAGGTGACGATGCCGATGCCGGTGACGGCGATCCTCATGTGCCAATCCTCATGTGGGCGTCTCCAGAAGGGCCACGGCTTCGCCGCGCCATTGGCCCGTGCCGGTGACCAGCACCTGGGGCGCACCTGCCGCGACGGCAAGCGCGCCGAGGGCGATGCCGGCCGGGAAGGCGGCTTCGACGGAATGGCCGATCAGGTCGGCGGAGAAGAGGTCCGGCGCCGCGCCGAGGGCCGCCAGCTCGTCCCGCGTGGGCGCCGCGGCCCCCGTGGCGGTGGAGATGATGAGGCAGCCCGCCCGGCGCTCCGGCAGGCCGGCGAGCAGTGCTGCGAGCCGGGCCGGCCGCGTCTGCGCCCCGCCCTGGTCGGTGGCGATGTGGGAGAGGATCGCCAGCGGTGCCGTGGCCGTCGCGGCCGGTTCCAGCGTCAGGAAGGCGGCCGCGCTGCCGACGACGATGCCTTGGCGCTGCGGCAACGGTTCCCAGGGGCCGCGATGCAGCGCGCCGCCCATGACGTAGAGCATGAGCTGGTCCCATCGCTCGGCCGCGAAGGCCGCCCCGACCAGGCCCAGCTCCGAGCTGCCGGCGGCGATGCGCGCAGCGAGGATCCGCACCGCCTCGGCGCCGGCGATCTCCTCGCCCAGCAGGGTGCGCGAGGAGCCGGCCACGTTGTGGGTGATGGAGATGGAGCCGGCGAGCAGGTTGGAGAGCTGCGCCAGGAAAAGCGTCGGCCGCAGCCCGTCCATCAGCATGCGGTGACGGCCGGCCTCATCGGGCCTGGCGGCCAGGATCTGCTCGTCCAGCGCCGTGTCGCGCTCGCCGCCGCCGGCGGCCACGATGAGGTCCATGTCGGCCACGCGGTCGCGCAGGCCGGCGTCGTCGATGGCGAGGCC
>JAQGHZ010000100.1 GCA_028291485.1 Rubritepida sp.
GCCACAGCGCCCGGCCCTCGGCCATGATGTTGCCCCAGGAAGGAATGATCGGCGGCGTGCCCGCGCCGATGAAGGAAAGGATGGCCTCGGTAATCATCGCCGCCGCGCAGATATAGGTGGCCTGCACCGTCAGAGGCGCCAGCGTGTTCGGCAGGATGTGCTTGAAGATGATGGCGATGGTCCGCGTGCCCGACGCGACCGCGGCCTCGACGTAAGGCTGCTCGCGCAGGCTCAGCACCACGCCGCGCACGAGGCGCGAGACGCGGGGGATCTCCGCGATGGTGATGGCCAGGATGACGTTCTGCACCGAGCCCCGCGTCAGTGCCATCAACGCGATGGCGAGCAGGATGGAGGGGATGCTCATCATGCCGTCCATGATGCGCATGATGATGCTGTCGGCGAAGCGGTTGAAGCCCGACATCAGCCCGATGAAGAGCCCCACAGCCGAGGCGCAGATCGCCACCGAGAAGCCGACCAGCAGCGACACGCGCGAGCCGAAGAGGACGCGCGAATAGACGTCGCGCCCCAGCATGTCGGTGCCGAACCACCAGCGCTCCGAGGGCTCGCGCGTGCGCAGCGCGGGCGCCAGAGAGGTCGGGTCCTTGGTCCAGAGGAAGGGCGCGAAGATCGCGATGCAGAGCATCAGGATCAGCAGCCCGCCGCCGATCGCGATGGTCGGATACCGCCGCAGGAAGCCGATGACTCCCCGCCGCGGCTTCACGTTGGACAGGATATCCGCCTGCGGCGCCGCGATCGCGAGGCCCGGCGGGATGTCGATGCCCGGAGGGAGGGTGGCTGCGCTCAATACCGGATCCTCGGATCAAAGAAGGTATAGCTGAGGTCGATCAGCAGGTTCACCAGCACGTAGACGAAGCTGAACAGCAGGATCACGCCCTGGATCACCGGGTAGTCGCGCCGCAGGATGGCATCGACCGTCAGGCGTCCGAGGCCCGGGATGGCGAAGACGCTCTCCGTCACCACCGCGCCGCCGATCAGCAGGGCCACGCCGATACCGATCACGGTGACGATGGGCACGGCCGCGTTCTTCAGTGCGTGGATGAAGAGGATGCTGCGCTGCCCGGCGCCCTTGGCCCGGGCGGTGCGGATGTAATCCTGGCTCAGCACCTCCAGCATGGTCGCCCGCGTGATGCGCGCGATCAGGGCGATGTAGACGCCGCCCAGCGCGATGGCCGGCAGGATCAGGTTCTCGATCCAGGGGAAGAAGCCGTTCGAGAAGGGCGTGTAGCCCTGCACCGGCAACCAATCGAGCTCGAGGGCGAAGACATAGGCCAGCACATAGCCCACCACGAAAACCGGCACCGAAAAGCCGAGCACAGCGAAGGCCATCACCAGCCGGTCGATGGTCGTGCCCTGCTTCCAGGCCGCGATCACGCCCATCGGCACGGCGATGGAGACGGCGAGGATCAGCGTCACGACCATTAGCGAGAGCGTCGGCTCGATGCGCTGCTGGATCATGGTGCTGACCGGCAGGTTGGTGAAGATCGAGGTGCCGAGGTCGCCGCGGGCGATGTCCCAGGCCCAGGCGCCGAACCGCACCAGATAGGGGCGGTCCAGGCCTAGGGAGGCGCGGATGCGCTCCACGTCGGCCGGGGTCGCCTGGTCGCCCGCGATGACCGCGGCCGGATCACCCGGCGCGAGGTACAAAAGCGAGAAAACGAAGAGCGCGACGATCGCCATGACTGGGATCGTCGCGAGGACACGTCGGATGATGTAGGCCCACATGGCGTTGTTAAACCAGCCCTGTCACGATTTGGAAACACCCCAGAAGAAAGGAAGCGGGCCCTTGACGACGCCGCTGACATTGCGACGCCAGGCCTGATAGCCCAGGAAGAAGCCGGTCGGCGCGTAGACCACGTGCTCCATGCCCTGGGTGTTGATCTTGTCGAGCGCCGCTTTTTCCGCGGTCTCGTTCGGCGCGGCGAACCACTCGGTGACGCCCTGCTCCACCGTAGGGATGTCCGGCCAGCCGAACCAGGCGTCCGCCCCATTGGCGCGGACGGCGTTGTAGGCGGCGGGATTCACGCAGTCGGCGCCGGCGTGCCAGGTGTGGAACATGCTCCAGCCGCCCTGGTTCGGCGGATTCTTCATGGCGCGGCGCTGGCCGGTGGTGCCCCAGTCGGTCGCGACGAAGTCGACGTTCATGCCCATCCGCTTCAGCAGGTCGGCCGTCACGTCGCCCATCGCCTTGGTCAGCGGCTGGTCCTGCGCCACGACGCAGACGACCGGCTCGTTGCGATAGCCGCCTTCCTGCAGCAGGCGCTTGGCCAGGTCCATGTTGCGCGGACCCTTGAGGATGTCGCCGCCCGCCTCGGTATAGCCGGGCGTGCCGGGCGTGAAGAAGCCGGGCAGCGACCTCCAGAGGTTGTTGTCGTCGCCCACCAGGGCTCGCATGTAGTCCTCCTGGCTCATCGCCGCGAGGACGGCTTGCCGGATCTTCTGCGAGTTGAAGGGCGGATGCAGGTGGTTCATCCGGAAGGAGCCGATATTGCCGAGCGGATCGGCGATGTCGACGGCGATGTTGCGGTTGCGGCGCAGGATCGGGACGAGGTCGGTGATGGGGTTCTCCCACCAGTCGATCTCGCCGTTCTGGATCGCGGCCGAGGCCGTCGCCGGATCGGGCATGACGATCCATTCCAGCCGGTCGACCAGGATGCGCTTGCCGCCGGCCAGCCAGCTCGCCGGCTCGTTGCGCGGCACGTACTGGTCGAACTTGCCGAAGACGGCCTTGGCGCCCGGCACCCACTCGTTGCGCAGGAAGCGCATCGGGCCGGAGCCGATATATTCCGTGATCTGTGTGAAGGGATCGGTGCGCGCGATGCGCTCCGGCATGATGAAGAGGATCGGCGTGTTGGTCTTGCCCAGCGCGTAGATCAGCTTGGGATAGGGGCTGCGCAGCACCCAGCGGAAGGTGCGGTCGTCCACCGCGACCAGCTCCTGCTGGATGGCGCGGATCATCTGGCCCATCGGGTCGCGCGGCATCCAGCGCGTGATGGAGGCGACGACGTCCTTGGCGAGCACCGGCTCCCCGTCATGGAACCTGAGGCCCTCGCGAAGCTTGAAGGTCCAGGTGAGGCCATCGGACGAGACCGTGTGACCCTCCGCCATCTGCGGCGAGGGCTCGAGCTTGTCGTTCACGCCGTAGAGCGTGTCCCAGACAACAGCCGCCGCATTGCGGACAACGTATTGCGTGCCCCAGATCGGGTCGAAATTCGCGAGATTCGCCTGCGGCACGAAGCGCAGGGTCCGCGCGGCGGCGCCCTGGCTCAGCGCGGGGCCGGAAAGGCCCGTGGTCGCAGCAGCGGCCGCGACGCCTGCCTGCAAAAAGCTTCTACGCTCCATCAACAAGTCCCCCGATATCCCCCGGCCTGCCGCCGTGTTGGGCTAAACCTGCACCACCGTTGGGCAACACGCCAGCATTAGCGCGTTGCACCCTGGGTACGGCGTGCTGCGTTGCACACGCCGTGCCAGAGTGGACGGCAGGACGGCTCACGCCCGGCGCACGCCCCAGAAGAGCGAGGAGCCGCCCCGCACCACGCCCGTGATGCTCCGCCGCCAGGCCTGCGGGGGCCGCACGAGGCCGAGCGGGATGAAGGGGACTTCATCCCAGGCGACGCGCTGGATCTCCTCTGCGATCCCGCGGGCGGCGGCCTGGTCGGGCGCGTCGAACCATTGCTCGCGCAGCGTTTCCAGCCGCGGCATGGTCGGCCAGCCGGACCAGGCCTGGGCACCGTTGCCGCGCAAGGGCTGGTGGCTGCCGGGCACCGAGACGTCGAGCCCCTCCCAGGTCGTGCAGAAGGCGCTCCACCCGCCCTGCTCCACCGGGGCGCGGCTGGTGCGGCGCTGGATCTGCGTGCCCCAGTCCATGGCGGGGAAATCGACGTTGAAGCCGACGCGGCGCAGCAGGTCCGCCGCGACCTCGGCCAGGTTCTGCAGCACCGGAAGGTCGGTCGCCGACATCATGACCACACGTTGGCCGGCATAGGAGGAGGCGCGCAGCGCTGCCCGCGCGGCCTCCAGATTGCGGGGTCCTGAAAGAATCTCCAGCCCCGCGTCGTTGGCGAGCGGCGTGCCCGGCGTGAAGACGCCCGCCGGCACGACCGAGAGCGCCGTGTCCGTGCCGATCGCCGCGTCCATGAAGTCGCGCTGATTCACCGCCGGCAGCAGCGCGCGGCGCACCGCCACGTCGTTGAAGGGCGGGTGCAGGAAGTTGAAGCGCAGCACGCCAAGATTGCCGGCCGTGTTCACCACGCCGATCTCGATGTCGCGGTTGCGGCGGAGCAGAGGCAGCAGGTCCGGCAGCGGCGTCTCCCACCAATCCGCCTCGTTGTTCTGCAGCGCGGCGCCGGCCGTCGCGGGGTCGGGCATGATGCGCCACTCGACCCGGTCGAAATGCGCCTGCTTGGCGCCGGAGAGGAAGTCCGTGGGCTCCGATCGCGGCACGTAGGCCTCGAAGCGCTCGTAGATGGCGACGTCGCCGGGCCGGAAGAGGTCGCGGCGGAAGCGGAAGGGCCCGCTGCCGGTGGGATCGGTGATCTGCGTGAAGGGATCGGTGCGCGCCACGCGCTCCGGCATGATGGCGCAGATATTCGCCGACGGCTTGCCCAGCGCCCAGGCGAGGCCGGGCCAGGGCTTCTTCAGCCGGATGCGGATGGTGCGGTCGTCCGGCGCCGAGACCTCCTCGCCCAGCGCGTCGAGCCGGCTGCCCAGCACGTCGCGCTTGGACCAGCGCAGGATGGAGGCAACGCAATCCCGGGCCCGCACCGGCTCGTTGTCGTGGAATTTCAGGCCCTCGCGCAGGCGGATGTCCCAGGTCAGCCCGTCGGTGCTGACCTCGTGGCCTTCCGCCATCTGCGGCCGCACCTGGTAGTCGGCGCCGAGGCCGTAGAGCAGGTCATAGACCATCAGCCCGTGGTTGCGGACGACGACCGCCGTGCTCCAGACCGGATCGATGCTGGCCAGGTTGGACTGCGGGATGAAGCGAAGCGTGCGCGCGGCCGCCTGCGCGGAGGCGAGGCCCGGCGCGGCGAGCAGCGTCGCCGCGCCGCCCAGGCTGGCCCTACGGGAGATATTCATAACGCTTAGCCCTTACCGATGTTCCAGAACACAGTCGCCGGCGCCCGGAAGACGCCGGTGAGATTCCGCCGCCAGACGCTCGGCTGCCAATAGTAGCCGAGCGGCACGTAGGACATGACCTCCATCGCGCGCTTGTTGAGCAGTTCGGCGATGCGCCGGCTCTCGGCGGGCCCATCCGCGTTGATCCACTCGCCGCGCAGCCGCTCGATCTCCGCGTCCTCGGGCCAGCCGAACCAGGCACTGGGCCCATTCGCGCGCAGGAACAGATGGAAGGCCGGCATGGTCAGGGACTGGCCCGAGGAGGTCGTGTGGATGATGCTCCACCCGCCCCGCTCCACCGGCTCCTTGCTGGCGCGCCGCTGGATCAGCGTGCCCCAGTCGGCCGAGATGACCTCCAGGTTCATGCCGATGCGCTGCAGCAGATCCGCCGTCACCAGCGAGAGCGCGTTGATCTGCGGGTAGTCGCCCGGCGCGATCAGCACGACCTTTTCGTTGGCGTAGCCCGCCTCGCGCAGCGCGGCGCGGGCGCGGTCGACGCTGTGGACCTTCAGCACCTCGCTGCCCACCTCGTTGGCGAGCGGCGT
>JAQGHZ010000106.1 GCA_028291485.1 Rubritepida sp.
CTCGACCTGGGCGACGGTGGAAGTGAGGTCCGCGAACGCCTGCTGGCGCCACGCCTGGAACGGTTCATCGGCGTGATCTACCGGCCCGAGACGGAGCGCTGGAGCCACTATGTCGAATGCTCGCTGCCGCGGCAGTTCGACGCCTGGGTCTGGTTCGACGAGACGCGGGCGGTCACCCCACTCCCGACGCGTCGCACGGAAGGGCCCGCCGAGACCTGGCCTTCCGGCCTCTGATCCCGCGAGCCCTTGTCAGCGGCCCGTCGTGCCGCGGGGCGGGGAATCGCCCGTGCCGACCGGGCCGGAGGTCCGGGGCGTGGTGCCGGCCGTTCCCGAAGATGGCGTTGGCTGCTCTACCCGCGCGTAACGGACGTTTCGCGAGCGCAGGTTGGGTGGGCTGAATTGTCGTGCCGGTTTGCACCGACCCGTTCAGCGAGGCCGCGCGAAATGCTGCGCGGGAGTGAGCGAAGGAGACTAATGCCCTCCCAAAACGAGCAACTGAAACGGCATCAGCAGAGCCTGTATCCGCAGCAGGATGGCGTGGACCAGCCCGACCGCATCGACGGCATGCAGCGCGATCGCACGGCCCGTGCCGATTCCGGGCTGCGACAGCGCCTCGTGGTTCGAGGTATAGGCGTTGGCGATGCAGTGACTTCCGGGGACGACGCCGTCCAGCCCGCCCTCGTAGAGCGGCTCCAACGAGACCAGGACGGTCCCCGGCTGGCGGAACTGCTGGACGTCGAGCAGCTGGTCGGTCCCGCGGATCTGCCCGCCTGCCACGAAGGCCTGCACCTGCGTGACCACCATCGGGATCACGACCCAGGGCTGCGAAATGCAAACGGCCTCGGCGATCATGCCGACCCGCAGCACCTTCGCCTCGATCTGCCCGAAGCCGGCCGCGAGCGAGCGGTTGCGGGTGCCCAGCCCCTCGGGCACCAGCACGCCCGCCGGGCGCAACAAGGGGTTCACGACGTCGCCCACCTGGAGCAGGAACTGCTCCACCCGGCCGCTGACGCCGGCGCGGATTACGGTCTTGTCCAGCTCGGCCTGTGCCTGTGCCAGGGCGGCCAGGGCGCTGGCGCGTTCGGCGGGCAGCTGGTCCGAGATGCGGGCCGCCACGACCTGGCTCGCCGCCTGCGCGGCCGCGACGCCGGCCTCCCGCGTCTGCACCAGCACCTCGGCACGCTCGACCTCGCGCCGCGCCACGACATCGAAGTTCCGCCGGGTCAGTTCCCTCTTCACAGCCAGGTCATCGGTGGCCTGGCGCAACGAGCCCTCGGCCTCGAGGGTCCGCGCCCGGCTCGAGGCCAGGTCCGCCTGCGCGCCCAGGACCGTGGCGTCCACCTGGGCGATGGCGCGCCGGGCCGCCTCCACCGCCGTCTGCTGCGTCTCGTCGGCGAGGCGGAAGAGGGGCGCTCCGGCCTCCACGGCCTGGCTCCCGCGCACGAAGATCTCGGCCACGCGCCCATTGGTCTGGGGCACGATCGGCACGGCCCGGAACACCGAGACGACGTAGGTGGTCGCAGGATGGAAGTAGAAGACCAGCGTGATCAGGCTGATCGTCAGCAGCAGGCAGCTCACGATGCCCCAGCGCAACTCGAACCAGACCGAGAAGAAGGTGATCTCGCGCCCGAATCGCTTGCCCTGGGCATAGCGGCGGAACAGGTAGTCGGGGAGGATCGTGACCAGCGAGCAGAGGATGATTTCCAGCATGGCTCAGTGCCCGCCCTTCTCGGCGGGCGCAGCGCCCTCTTCCACCGGCTCGGTGGTGGTGTCGCCCTCTCCCGGCGCCAGGCCGGCGATGCGCTCGTTGGAGCCCGCGATCCGCCGCAGCGGGCCGGTGAAATCCGGGATGTCGACCAGGGCCAGGAGCAGGCCGGCCACCCAGAACAGATGGATATGCGTGAACAGGGCCAGCAGGCCGAGAACTGCGACGATCTCGAACTGCAGCTTCTGGCTTCGGTGCGCCATCCGCTCCGGAAGGGTGTGGAGCCGGAGGAAGAGGATCCCGAACGCCACCACCGCGCCGAGCAGGAACGCGCCGGAGACCAGCATGACCACGTCCGTTCCATCGGGCCCCGCGACGAACAAGGGCAGGTGGTGTGGCGCGGCGGGGTGAATGGTCATGCTCAATGCATCTTTCCCAATAACGCCGGGCGAAGAGTGCCTTCTCCCGCTTCGGCCTGTATCACTGATTTGTCAGTCGCCCAACGGAGCCGGTAGTGGCACCCGTCAAAAGAGTAACCCTATTGGTCTCTGCATGAGCTCTTTGAGCGGCGTCATTGTCAGCGGGGGAAACTGGGGAGCAGGTCACAGGAACCAGGAAGAGGACGCCCGCTTTCACGATGGGCCCGCTTTCACGATAGGAACGACTCGCGTTCCCTTCACCACCTCCAGGCAGCTATCCTCGCCGCTGCCCAGCAGTCGCTCATCGTGAAGCGGCCAGTTGCGCCGAGAACACGAATAACCGTCCAGGGCGAGAATGACGCAGGCCTTGGACAGAGAGCGAGAGAAGTCCCAGTCCACCGGCGCGGTCTGGAGGCGGCGGGTCGTCCTCGCGCCCCAGGATGGATAGGTCTGTGCCTCAGCCCATCGGTTCAATCGAGACTGCCAGCGCTTCCTCATAAACCATGTCCACCTGCTCCCCCACGCGCAGCGTGCGGACGAAGGCCAGGACCTCCGGGTTCCGCGGGGTGACCGTGCGGGAGAGATTGCCCGGACCGGTGAAGCTGACCGCGCTCGTGTTGGGATCGATTGCCGTGATGGTGACGCGGGCGGCGTGGACGCGGGTCATCTCGCCACCCGGCCGGGCCGCATCGCGCGAGATGCTCTCCCCTGCGAAGGGGGGCGCCGCTGCACCGGCACGCGGGCGAACCACCCGTGCGGCCAGCGCCTGATAGTAGCTCACCGCCACGCGGTCGCCTGGGCGGATCTGGTTGAGGCGCTGCACACGGCTGCCAACGACCATCGACAACAACCTGCCGGACTGGGCGCCGGACTGGCCTCGTATCAGCACCTCCCGGGAAGTGGGATCCACCGTCTCGACGACGCCGTTGAGCTGGATGGTCTCCTCGGCATCTATGGAGGACTGGCACGCCGCGAGCAGCGGCAGGGCAAGCGGCAGCGTCAGGATGAGGCGGCGTTTCATGGATGTTCTTCCTGTCTGGCATTCGGAGGTGTCGTTCACCTTCAGAACCTAGCGCCACAATGGCAGTCACGAGGCAGGGCGTCAGCGTTAGTTACTGTGACATTCCGCGCGCCAGGCCTACTTCGGAAGGCGAGCCGGGGCCGGCCCTGGCCCGATGGCGGTCCCATCAGCACAAACCCATGCAGCACGTTCTGCGCGTTGATCTTCCGAACGAACGCTGCGCGATCGGATGCCGCCGGCCACCCGTAAGACCGAAATACAGTGGCCGATCCTCCGCTCAACCTGGACGTCATCATCGCCGGCTTTCCGGCCGACCTCACCGAACGTCACCGTGATTGACGAAGAACGCCCCGTCGCATCGTTGCCGGCGCGCGCCGCCGTGCCGCATCGTTGGCTTGCACAAGACCGTAGCCCCCTGTCGGGGCGACAACGGATAGTCATAGTCTTCCTCAAGGTTGGGACCTCCTCATGGCACTACGCAAATTCCTCTGGGCCACGGCCGCATTGGCCTCGCCGCTGGCGGCCCAGGCGCAGCCTGTATCGGGCGTCTATGTCGGCGCTGGCGCCGGCGCGAATTGGTCCAACGCGACGGACCTGCGCCAGAACGGCAGCCTGACATCGGCGCTGCGCAGCGCCGGCTTCCCGGCCAACAACGGCCGCACCACCTTCGATACCGGCTTCGTCGGCGTCGGCAGCGTGGGCTACGGCTTCGGCAACGGCCTCCGGTTGGAAGGCGAGATCGGCTATCGCCACAATGACACCAGTGGCATCAGCGGCTTCGGGCCGGCGGTGAACAGCGGTCGCATCCCCGGCACCAACGGCGCGCGGTTCAGCCTGAGCTTCATGGCGAACGCCTTCTATGATTTCCAAATTCCGGGCGCGCCCTGGGTGATGCCCTATCTCGGCGCCGGCGTCGGCGTGGGCCTCACCGCCTTCACCGGCAGCGCCTCGCACATCTCGGTCCCCGGCACCAACCTGCGCACCGACTACAACGGCGACATCGCCGTCTTCGCCTATCAGGCGATCGCCGGCGTGGCCTTCCCGATCGCCGCGGTGCCGGGCCTCGCGGTCACCGCCGAGTATCGCTACTTCGCCACGACCGAGGTCAAGTATTCGTCGACGGCGACCGTGATCTCCACCGGGCGGCCGGTGGCCACCGGCTCCGTCACGGTGGACAACGGCAACCACAGCGCCCTGCTCGGGCTGCGCTACGCCTTCAACACGCCGCGTCCGGCGCCGGTCATGGCCGCGCCCGTCGCCGCCGCGCCGGCCCCGGCCCGCACCTACCTGGTCTTCTTCGACTGGGATCGCGCGGACCTGACCGACCGCGCCCGGCAGATCATCGCCGACGCGGCGCAGAACGTCCGCCTGGTGACTTCGACTCGCATCGAGGTGTCCGGCCATGCCGACCGCACCGGCACGGCCGCCTACAACCAGCGCCTGTCGGTGCGTCGTGCCGAGGCGGTTTCCGCCGAGCTCGTCCGCCGCGGCATCAGCCGCGACGAGATCACGGTCCAGGGCTTCGGCTTCGACCGTCCGCTCGTTCCGACGGCGATGGGTGTGCGCGAGCCGCAGAACCGCCGCGTCGAGATCGTCCTGCGCTGAGACCGGAAAGGCCGGGTGCTTCGCACCCGGCATTCCCTGCACTACCCCCGCGCGCGCCTGTGGACAGCGTTACTTACTGTGACATTCCGCCCGCCAGCCCTACTTGGGAAGGCGAAGAGGGACCGGCCTTGGCCCGATGGCCGTCCCCATCTCGCGGCCCGTGAGCCCCGCCTTGCGCAAGCCGTCCAGGATCGCACTGATGATGTCGCCATGGATGTGGCGCAGGGTGAGATCGGAGACGATCCGATCGCCGAAATGCGGGTCCAGCCCCAGGAGTCGCCTCAACGCCTCCCGCGCCTCCTGGTGCAGGCCGAGTTGCGCGGCCGCGGCGGCGATCAGCACAAACCCGTACAGCACGTGGGGCGCGTTGATCTTCCGCGCCTCCACCAGGGCGTCTTCATGGCGGCCATGAACATAGTGATACAGGGCCAGGCCCACGCGGTAGGTTCCGGGCTGCGCCAGGTTCCGCGCATAGGACCCCTCCAGCAAAGGCACCGCATCCTTCCACCGTCCCAGATTCGCATAACGTAGGCCGAGATCGGCCATCAGATCCGTGTCATTGGGGTTCAAGGCGAGCCCCGCAATGAAGGTGGTCAGGGCGCTGTCCACATCGCCGCTGAACCAATAGGCATGCCCCAGCGCGTGATAGCCGCGGCTGGAATTCGGCGCGAGCTGGATCGCCCGATGCGCGAGCAGCAGTGCTCTTTGGCGCGGATCGATCCCTGGATCAGGCAGCGCGTAACTGAATCTGAAGGCGTCCGAGTAGATCTGGGACAGGCAGGCAAAGCCATCCGCATAGCCCGGATCCATCACGACGGCGCGCTCCAGCCCCGTCCGGACGCTCTCGAAGACGCTGTAATCGAAGGTGCGATAATACTGATAGAAGCGGATGACGCAGTCGTAGGAGTCGAGGAACTCCGGCGGCCGGCCATCGGTCTCACGCGCCTTGTTGCTGAAGATGATGCCGTAGGGCTGCGCCAGGGTCCGAGCGATGCTGTTCGCCACCTCGTCCCGGATCTTGAGGATATCGGAGGGGATGAGTTTCCCATGGAAATGCTCGGCCCAGACGTAGCGCCGGGTCCTTGCCTCCATGAGCATGACCTCGATGGAGAAGCTCTCCGCGGAGAGGGTCATGCCGCCTGTGAGGAGAAAATCGACGCCGAGCTTCGCGAGATATTCTCCCGAAGTCACATTGCCCTCAGGCTCGAACCGGCCATCGACAGCGAGGACGGAAAGATCCGTGAAGCGGGTCAGGGCGACGGTCATCTGGCGCGAGAAACCCCGCGCGAAATTCGGGAAGGACGTCCCGCCATCCTCGTCGAAGGGCGCCACCAGGATGATGCACCCCGAGGAGCGGTTGCTGGGCGCGGGCGCCACGGGCGGGGCATGTACCGTTCCCGGCGAAGCCGCGACCTCGAAGACCGGCACGTAGGAACCGCGCGGGAGCGTGATCAGGATCGGGTCTTTCGCACCCGCCATCAGATAGTAATGCTCGAGGGAGCGACGGATGCGGCCCGCCTCGATCCGTACGATCGAATCGAGCTGGGGGTCGAAACTCGCGTCACGGCGAAAGACAGAAGTGGCGATCGTGTAGGCCTTGATGCGGGCCGAACGACCCTCCAGCGCTTCCTCGACGACATAGGACAGGAAATTCCGGTTCCGCTCGGAGGCATCGAAATCGGACGCGTCCAGTATCCGGCGAAGCTGTTCCCGGGCAGCATCCGGCGCCACGCTTTTGCTATCGTCGACCATCTCGGTACCCCCTCGACGTGTCTTATGTGCCTCACCGTTTCTGGTGGTCCGGGTGCTCTCCCACTGCCGGAGACTTTGGCGCAAGTGACATGGGGGCGCAACGATTCCAGAAGGTACACCGATTTTTTAGTCATGAGCCTATAAATGAAACCGGCTACTTGATCGATATTCTTGATAGCGCCCCTTGACGAGATACAAGTTAACCCGGCCGGGCACCAGCCTGAAGGCCGCAGGCGATTCAATCAGGCAAACCGCGCCTCGCCGCGCCCCCTTACTATTACTGTTACGTACGTGAGCTAAGGCCGCTCCCATGGCCAAGCTCCCTTGGAAAGAGGCGTCAGCTGTCTGCCACGGCCCCGCTGTCTTCCGTTCAAAATGAACGCGCGATCGGATGCCGCTACTTTATCCCTGGGACAGAAACACCGTGGCCGAACCTCCGCTCAATCTGGAAGCCGTCATCGCCCGCTTTCCCCACAAGGGTCTGCTCATCCGTCAGCTTTGCCTGTCCGATCCCTCGTTCCGGAGCCTTTGCGAGGAGTACGGGCTCGCCCGCATGTGCTTAGTCAGGTTCGAGAGCCTGAACGACGCGGCGCATGACGCGGAAATCGAGGAATACCGATCGGTGATCGCCGCGCTGGAGGTGGAGATCTCCAGATTCCTCGCGAGATCCGCCTGAGATCCACGCGGCAACCTGTATTCGGCCGGCCAACCGAACGTCACAGTGAGTAACGAAGAACGCCACGTCGCATCGTTGTTGGCGCGCGCCGCGGTGCCGCATCGTTTGCCGATCGAAGACCCCACGATCACGGCGAAGGAGAACGCCATTGAATGGATCCAGAAGGCGGCATCACGCCCTGACATTCGGCACGACCCTGGCGTCGGCCGATGACCACGCCGCGGTATCCGGCCGCGCGCACCCTTTCATCATCAATGCAGTCTCTGCGGTAGGAAACGCTTAATGACCAGCGCATCGTCACAGGTCGATGAATTCCTTCTGATTCACTCCAGCCGCCTCGATGCCTGGCGTGACCTGACCCATCTCGCCGACAACTGGGCGAGCGATTCCGCCAAGCGCGGCGACGTCGAGGCCAAGCTCGCCGGCATGGAGGCCAGCGAAGGCTACCACGCCTATCCCGGCCCCGTGCTGTTCCGCGCCCTCGGTGAAAAAGTCGCCGCCAGCGATGCGGCCGGCGCGGCGCTTCTCGCGCGGCGCATTTCCAACGCGCTGCTGACGCGCTCCTACCGGCAACGCCCCGCCGATTGGGAAGAGGACGACAAGAGCGCCTCCGAGGCGGCCGAAGTGCTGCCGCCCACGACGGGTGAGAGAGGCGCACGGCGCCCGTATTTCGAGGTGCTCTTCGTCAACAGCCAGCCAGCATCGCGCTGGCCCGTCCTCGGTGCCGAATTGCGCCGACTGCGCCGCCCGGAGGACGAATTCGTCTATGAGCCCGTCTTCGTCGGCTCCTTCGAGGACGCCGTCTGCGCGGTGGCCACCAACCCCGACGTCATCTCGGTCGTGCTCGCCGAGGGCTTTCCCTATCGTTCGCGCTATGATGCGCCGATCCTGCGCAGCCTGCTCGACCCCCTGGGAGAGCGGGAGGGGGCGGATAGCTCCGCCTTGCGCCTGGGCCGAATCCTGAAGCGCATCAGGCCCGAGCTCGATCTCTATCTTCTTTCGGACCGCGATGTGGAGGCGCTCGCCGGCAACCCCGCCGCGGATGTGGTGCGTCGCATCTTCTACCAGGTCGAGGAGCCGCTGGAGATGCATCTGGCGATCCTCGAAGGCGTGCAGGCACGCTTCGAGACGCCCTTCTTCGACAATCTGAAGAAGTATGCGCGCAGGCCGGTCGGCACCTTCCATGCCCTGCCCATCGCGCGCGGCAAGTCGGTCTTCAACTCCGACTGGATTCGCGACATGGGCGAGTTCTACGGCATTAACCTCTTCCTCGCGGAGAGCAGCGCCACGACAGGCGGCCTGGACAGCCTGCTGGAGCCCACAGGCAACATCAAGCGCGCGCAGGAGATGGCGGCGCGGGCCTTCGGGGCCGACCACGTCTTCTTCGTGACGAACGGCACCTCCACCTCCAACAAGATGGCGGTGCAGGCGCTGCTGGCGCCGGGCGACATCGCGGTGGTGGATCGCAACTGCCACAAGTCGCACCACTACGGCATGGTGCTGACGGGGGCCCAGCCCTACTACGTCGAAGCCTTCCCGATGACGGAATACTCGATGTACGGGGCGGTGCCGCTCGCCACCATCAAGGGCGCGCTGCTGGCGCTGCGCGCCGAAGGGCGGCTGGATCGGCTGAAGCTGCTCGATCTGACCAACTGCACCTTCGACGGGCACATGTACAACGTGCGCCGGGTCATGGAGGAGTGCCTCGCCATCAAGCCCGACCTCATCTTCCTGTGGGATGAGGCCTGGTCCGGCTTCGCGCGCTTCTCACCCTTCCTGCGCCCGCGCACGGGGATGGGCGCCGCCGCCGATATCGAGCAATGGCTCCGCGATCCCGCCTCCGTCGCCGCCTATGATGCCCAGCAGGCGGAGCTCGGCGATGCACCTTCGGACGAGACCTTGCAGGCCACGCGGCTCATCCCCGATCCGCGGAAGGTGCGGCTGCGGGTCTATCAGACGAACTCGACCCACAAATCCATGTCTGCGATCCGCCAGAGTTCCATGCTGCTGGTCAAGGACGTCGATTTCCACACCGTCGAAGCCCAGTTCCACGAGGCGGTCTTCACCCATGCCTCGACGAGCCCCAACCAGCAGCTGATCGCGAGCCTCGATGTCGCGCGGCGGCAGATGGAGCTTGAGGGCTACGGCCTCGTGATGAACGCCATCGAGATCGCCCTGCGGATCCGCCGCGCGGTGAACGAGCATCCGCTGATCTCGAAGTACTTCCAGGTGCTGGGGGCGGACCGGATGATCCCGGCGGAATATCGCAAATCCGGCTTCAAGGATTTCTTCGGTCCCGGCGTCAACTGGGGCACGCTGGTCAAGGCCATGCAGGAGGACGAGTTCTATCTCGACCCCACGCGCATGACGCTCGTCTGCGGCACGGCCGGCTTCGATGGCACGGAATTCAAGGGCCTGCTGGCCGGCCGCTACAACATCCAGCTCAATAAGACCTCGCGCAACAGCGTGCTGCTGCAATCCAACATCAACAACACGCGCAGCGACGTGGCGCATCTCATCCGCGTGATGGTGGAGATCTGCCGCAGCATCGAGAAGCGGATGGCCGATGGTGGTGAGGAGGTGCAGACGGCCTTTGCCGCAAGGGTCAAGTCGTTGATGACCGACGTGCCGGACCTGCCGAATTTCAGCCACTTCCACGAGGTGTTCCGCGGCGATGCCGGGCGCATGACGCCGGAGGGCGATATGCGCAGCGCCTTCTTCAGCGCCTATCATCCGGAGCTCTGCGAATACGTCCCGCTGCTCGGCGCCGAATGCGACCGGCGCCTGCGCGAGGGGCCGGAGATGGTCTCGGCCAATTTCGTCATCCCCTATCCCCCGGGCTTTCCCATCATGGTGCCCGGCCAGGTGCTGACGCAGGAGACGATCGACTTCATGCGCAAGCTCGATGTGAAGGAGATCCACGGCTACGAAAAGGCGCGAGGCCTGAAGCTGCTGAAGCCCGACGCCGTCGCCAAGCGCGCCAAGCGCTGAACAGGAGAACATGGCAATGCAGCCCTTCTTTCACTACCTCGCGATGAACCCCTACGTCCTCCTCTTTCTGGCGGTCGGCCTCTCCGTCTGGATCGGTCGGCAGACCATTGCGGGCTATGGGCTCGGCATGGTGGCCGCGGCCATCATCATCGGCTGCGGCCTCTCGGTCTGGGCCTCGATCTATGGCGAGAAGCTGGAGCTCAACAACTTCACCCGCCTGCTCTTCTACTACCTGTTCATGTACGGGGTCGGGCTGAGGGTCGGCCCCTCCTTCGTGAACAGCCTCGGCGGGGACGGCATCAAGTTCACCCTCCTCGCCTTCGTCGCCGCCGGCAGCGGCCTCGTGCTCGTGGTTCTGGGCGTGAAGATCTTCGACCTGCCCCCCGGCACGGCCGGCGGCATCCTCGCCGGCTCGCAAACGATGTCGGCGGCGATCGGTTCGGCGGAACAGGCCGTCACCGACGGCGTCGTGCGCCTGCCCGACGGCGTCACGCCGCAGGACGTGACGGCGATGATCGCCCTCTCCTACGGCATCACCTACATCTGGGGCACGGTCGGCATCATCCTGATCACCAAGTACCTGCCCAAGTGGTGGGGGCTCGATGCCCGGGCCGCGGCGCAAGCCTACGAGAAGGAGCACGGCGTCGCCTCCGGCGACGTGCCCGCGCTGTCGGGCTGGACCGCGGGTGGCCTGCGTGCCTACCGGCTGGAGAACGCGGCCTGGGTCGGCAAGACCATGCGGGACCTGCTG
>JAQGHZ010000108.1 GCA_028291485.1 Rubritepida sp.
AGAAGGGGGCCGATGGCCTGGTGCTGGTCGCGGCCGGCGCCGGCGGGCATGCCGGCGCGCAAAGTCCCTTCGCGCTGCTGCAGGAGACGCGCGCCTGGTTCGAGGGGCCCGTCGCGCTCTCGGGCTCGATCGCGCATGGCCGCAGCATCCTGGCGGCCGAGGCCATGGGCGCGGACTTCGCCTATATGGGCACGGCCTTCATCGCCACCGAGGAGGCTCGCGCGGTGGAGGATTACAAGCGGATGATCACGGAATCCGGCGCCTCCGACATCGTCTATACGAACCTCATCACCGGGGTGCACGGCAACTACCTGAAGCCGTCGATCCGCAACGCCGGGATGGATCCCGACAACCTCGAGACCTCCGACAAGTCGGCGATGTCGTTTGCCTCGGACCGGAAGAAGAAGTGGAAGGACATCTGGGGGGCCGGCCAGAGCGTCTCCGGGATCCAGGAGATCGTGCCCGCGGCGCAGCTGATCGACCGGCTGCATGCCGAATACGGCGAAGCGCGCCGCAAGATCGGCGCGCCCTCGCTTTTGCTCAATCCGAACTGGGCGCCCGTGCCCGAGCCCGCCTAGCCTCAGCTGGGCCGCGGGGCGCCGCGACGATGCTGCTGCTGCTGGTGCGTACGGAAGACCACGTCGGCCCGCTGCTTCTGTTCCGGCGACATGACGTCGTAGAGGCCGCGGAATGCCGTTGCGAGGCGCATCCGCTCCTGCGCGAGAAGCTCCGTGATCTGCGCGTAGTCCATCATGTTGTCCGCCGCGCTCATCTGCGCGAGCTGCGTGCCGCGCTGCGTGAATCGCTGGCGCATGGCGATCGCGTTGTCCCGCTGCACCTTGGCGAATTCCTGCCATTGCGGCTCCTGCGCGGGCGTGATGCCGAGCTGGGTGCGCAGCGCGGCCAGGTGCGTCTCCACCTGCTGCATCATCTGCTCTTGCGTCAGATGCTGCGTGCGCCGCGCCTGGTTGGTCGCGGCGGCCGGCGCCTGGACGGAGGCCGCGCGCGGCTCCTGTGCGACGGCCGCCAACGGCAGGCTGAGGCCCAGGCAAAGGGCCGCGATGCGGCCGGTCGTTATGATTTTCATGGGGGACCTCACTTGTAACCGTAATAGCCGGGGGGCGGTGCATAGGCCGGGGGCGGGGCGTAATAGTCCGGCGGCGGGGCGTAATAGGCTGGTGGCGGCGCGACCTGCGACTGCTGCAGCGCCAGCGCGCCGCCCAGAATGCCCAGGCCCAGCAGCGCCCCGCCGATCACGGCGCCGGAGTTGTCGCGACGGCTGTAGCCGCCCTGATATCCCCTGTTGTAGCCGCCGCGATCGTAGCCGCCATGCCCGCGACCGCCGCCCTGCCAACCGTGCTCCGGGCCGCGTCCTCCTCCACCGCGATGGTCACGGGGCTCCGCCATGGCGTTGCCCGCGGACAGCGCCATCGCGCCGGCCAGAGCCGCCGCCATCAAAGGCTTATATCCGATCCGGCGTGTCATCTCGCATTCCTCTGCATCACCATTTCGACAGGAGGAACGGCCGTCGGGTCCTAAGGTTGCCGAAAGGCTGACACGATGTCAGGCGAGGTCCTCGATCTCCGCGGCGTAACGCACCAGCACCTGGCGCCGCTTCACCTTCATCGTCGGCGTCATGAGCCCGTTCTCGACGGTGAAGGGCTCGGTCACGGCGGCGAAGCGACGGATGCGCTCGATGGTGGAGAGGCGGGCATTCACCCGCTTCACCGCCTCGCCCAGCTGCGCCTCGCGCCCCTCGGCCGGGACGATCAGGGCCACCACGCCGGCCATTCCCTCGCCGGCGGCGACCACCTGCGCGACCTCGGGCTCGGCGGCCAGCAGGCTCTCGATCTTGGAGGGGGCCACCATGTCGCCGCCCTTGAGCTTGATGAAGTCGCGCTTGCGGTCAGTGATGTGGATGCGCCCCTGTCGCAGCTCGCCCACGTCGCCGGTGTGCAGCCAGGCGAGGCCGTCGTCGGGTGTGACGGTGATGGAGCGGGCGGTGGCTTCGGGATTGCCCCAGTAGCCGTCCATCACGAGGTCGCCGCGGACCAGCAGCTCGCCGTCGGCGGCGATCTTCACCTCGACGCCGGGCAGGGGCTTGCCGACGCTGCGGCGGTCGTTGTCCCAGGGCACGTTCACGCTGACGACGGGCCCGGCCTCGGTCTGGCCGTAGCCCTGGAGCACCGTGACGCCGAGGGCCAGGAAGAAGCCGGAGAGATCCGGGTCCAGCCGGGCGCCGCCGGAGACCAGCGCCTTGATCCGCCCGCCGAAGCGCGCGCGCACCTTCTCGCGCACCAGCCGGTCCAGCACCTTGTCCATCACCCATTCGACCGGGTTGAGGCGCCGGCCGTCCAGCCGGCGCAGGCCGAGCTCCAGCGCCTTGTCGAAGAGCTTCTGCTTCGTGCCGCCCACCTTGGCGACCTGCGCGGAGACCCGCTCGCGGATCACCTCGAAGAGCCGCGGCACCGTGGTGATGAGGTGCGGCTGGTGCTCGGCGAAATCGGCCAGCAGCTTGTCGGCGCCCCGCGAGAAGACGAGTTCCACCCCGGCGGAGGGCATGAGGTAGCCGCCCACCGTATGCTCGTAGGCATGCGAGAGCGGCAGGAAGGAGAGGTAGCGGCCCTGACCCTCGATCCCGATCCTGGCGATGATCTTCCGCACGGCCGAGCAGTTCGCGAGCATGGAGCGGTGCGGCAGCATCACCCCCTTGGGCGGCCCGCCGGTGCCGGAGGTGTAGATCAGGCAGGCCAGCCGCCCGTCCGGGATCTGCTCGACCTCGGCGATCAGGGCGGCGAGGTCCGACGGGGCCTCCAGGGCGGACCAGGGCGCCGCGCCTTCGGCCGCCTCCATGCAGACCAGGGCATCGAGCCCCGCGACCTGCTCCGCCGCCGCGCGGATCCGGCCCGCCAGCGCCGCGGTCGAGGCGACGACCGCCCGCGCGCCGGAATCCCGGAGGATATGGGCGTGGTCGGCCACCGTGTTGGTCGTGTAGGTGGGCACGGAGACCGCGCCGATCGCCATGACGGCGGTGTCGGCGACCAGGAATTCCGGCCGGTTCTCGCTGACCAGCAGCACGCGGTCGCCAGGCATGATGCCGAGTCGCCGCAGCCCGGCCGCCGCATCCGCCACCTTCTGCGCGAAGGCCCCGCGGCTCATCTTCCGCCAGGCGCCGTCACGCCAGTAGCCGTTCATCGGCAGGTCCGGCGCATCGACGGCCTGCGTGAATAGTAACGCCGGAAGACTTTGCGCCGACTCGATTCCTATTGTCATTCCTGGACTTTCCGCTTGGCCGCACCGCCAGGGCGCATATATGGGAGAAATGCGAATGATCCCAGGCCGCGTGCCC
>JAQGHZ010000119.1 GCA_028291485.1 Rubritepida sp.
AAATGCTGCTCCTCGTCGACGATGACGAGGCCGAGATCGGCGAACTGGATTGTCTTGCCCAGCAGCGCATGGGTGCCGACCACGATGTCGATGGAGCCGTTGGCCAGGCCCGCCTTCACCGCCGCCGCCTCCTTGGCCGTCACCATGCGCGAGAGCTGCGCCACCTTCACGGGCATGCCGGCGAAGCGCGCGGTGAAGGTGCGGTGGTGCTGGCGGGCCAGCAGGGTCGTCGGCACCACGACCGCCACCTGCACGCCGGAAATGGCGACGGTGAAGGCCGCGCGCAGCGCCACCTCCGTCTTGCCGAAGCCCACATCGCCGCAGATGAGGCGGTCCATCGGCTTGCCGGCGGCGAGGTCCTCCAGCACGTCGGCGATGGCGCGCGACTGGTCGTCGGTCTCGACATAGGGGAAGCGCGAGCAGAACTCGTCCCAGGTGCCCTCGGGCGGGGCCATGATGGGGGCGTCGCGCGTCTGGCGCTCGGCGGCGATCCGGATGAGCGCCGCGGCCATGTCGGCGATGCGCTGCTTGGCCTTGGATTTGCGCGCCTGCCAGGAGGCGCCGCCCAGCTTGTCCAGCGCGACGCCGGCCGTCTCGCTGCCGAAACGCGAGAGGATCTCGATGTTCTCGACGGGGACGAAGAGCTTGTCGCCGCCGTCATAGATCATCCGCAGACAGTCATGCGGCGCGCCGCTCACCTCGATGGTGGCGAGGCCGTCGTAGCGGCCGATGCCGTGGTCCTGGTGGACCAGCAGGTCGCCCACCTCGATCTGGGTGGCGTCGGCGATGAACTGGTCGGCGCGCCTCTTGCGCCGGGGCGGCCGGGCGATGCGCTCGCCGAGCAGGTCCTGCTCGGCGGTGATGGAGAGGTGCTCGGCGGTGAAGCCCCGCTCCAGGCCCAATATGCCGACACCCACGACCCCGGGCTTGAGCTTCTGGAACTGGTAGAAGTCCTCGACGGGCTCGGCGGCGACGCGGTTCTCGCGCAGCAGCGTGACCAGCCGTTCGCGCGAGCCGCGCGTCCAGGCGGCGAGCATCGGTTGCCGGCCGCGACCGCGCTCCGTCTCGGCATGCGCGCCATAGGCGGAGAAAAGGTTCTCGCCCGCCTGGCGGATCTCGGTGAAGAGCCGGCCGGCGCGGCCGCCGGCGTCGTAGCCGGACGCCCCGTCGGGTTTGTGAAACGGGGAAAAGTTCAGCCGCTTGCCGCCGGCGAGCATGCGGTCCCAGCCGGCCTGATCCAGGTAGAGCAGCCTGGGCGGCGCGGGGCGGTAGGGCACCTCGCCCTCGCTGATCCGGGCGGGGATGCGGCGTGCCTCGTAATGGTCGTCGATCATCTCCAGGCGGGCGGCCAGCGCCTCTCCGGCCTGCGCGTCCAGGCTGACCGAGGCGCCGGGCAGGTAGTCGAGCAGGGTTTCCATATGGTCGTGGAAGAGGCCGGCCCAGTGCTCCATGCCCGGATGCCGCCGCCCCGCGCTGATCGAGACGTAGAGCGGGTCTTCCCCCGCCGCATTGCCGAAGAGCTCGCGGTACTGCGCCCGGAAGCGCTCGATCGAGGGCTGGTCGAGGAAGACCTCGCCCACGGGGCGGAGCGTCAGCCGGTCCAGGGCGGCGCCGCTGCGCTGCGTGCCGGTGTCGAGCCGGCGGATGCTCTCGATCTCGTCGCCGAAGAGGTCGAGCCGCATAGGCTCGCTCTCGCCGGACGGAAACAGGTCCAGGATGCCGCCGCGCACGGCGTATTCGCCCGGCTCCATCACGGTGCCGGTGCGGTTGTAGCCGTTGGAATCGAGGAAGCGCGTGACCTCCTCGATATCCGCGCGGCCGCCCTTGCGCAGCAGCAGCGCCGAGCCCTGGAAGGCCGTGCGGGGCGGCACCTTCTGGACCAGCGCGTTCACCGTGGTCAGCACGATGCGCAGCCCGGTCGTCGGGGTGGTCAGCTCCGCCAGGGTCGCGACGCGCTCGGCCACCAGCTCGGGATTGGGCGAGACGCGGTCGTAGGGCAGGCAGTCCCAGGCCGGCAGGCGCAGGATCTCGGCCTCGGGCATGAAGAAGCCGAGCGCATCGGCGAGCCGGGCCATGCGCGCGTCGTCGCGGCAGACATGGATGACCGGCTCCTGGCTCTCGGCCCGGCGCTGGCGGAGGAGGAGCGCGTCGTAGCCCTCGGGGGCGCCGTAGACGTCGAGGCCCGCCTGAATCTTGTCGCTGCTCATTATTTTATCAGTGCTCATCGCAGATGGTCCGGCATACCTGAGCCGGGCAAGGCGGCGGCACTTATTATACGGTCCAGCAGCGGACCGCGCGCCTCGGGCGGCACAGGCTGGCGGCCTGAGAGCCAATCGGTCAGGTCGACGTCCGGCACGTCCAGGATCCGTTCCAGTTCGGCCAGTTCCGCTTCGGACAGGCCCGCAATGTTCCGGCGCACGAAGCCGCCGAGCAACAGGTCGCACTCCTTGGTGCCGCGATGCAGCGCCCGGAACAGCATCCGGCGTTGGCGGGGCGGAAGCCCAGGGGATTGCTGAGTGGTTTCGTCAGGACTCGTCACGGATGGCATATAGGCCCGCGTGAGCCAGACTGTCAGCCTCCCGGGTCTCTTCGAACCCCTTGATTCCCTTCCCGGCGTCGGTCCCAAGCGGGCCTTGCTGCTGGAAAAGGCCTGTGGCGGCGCGCGCGTGCTCGACCTGCTCTTCCACCTGCCCGACCGGGTGGCCGAGCGCCGGCGCATCGCACACCCCTCCGAAGCCTTGCCCGACATCGATTCGGTGCTGCGCGTGACCCCCCTCTCCTACCGCTCCGCGATGAGCCGCGCCGCGCGCCGCTATATCGAGGTGCGCACGCAGGAGGAGGTCACGCTGCGTTTCATGCAGTCCAACCTCGGCTGGATCGAGCGCCTGCTGCCGCGCGGCGAGGCCCGCTTCATCTCCGGCCGCATCCGGCCCGAGGGCGAGGCTTGGTCCTGCATCAGCCCCGACGTCGCGGCGGACGAGGAGGCGCTGCCCCTGCTGGAGGCGGTCTGGACGCTCACCGAGGGCCTGGCGCGCGGCCACCTGGCGCCGGCGATGAAGGCCGCCCTGGCCCGCCTGCCCGACCTGCCGGAGTGGCACGACGAGCCCCTGATGCAGCGCGAGCAATGGCCGCCCTTCGCCGATTCCCTGCGCGCCCTGCACGCCCCCGTCATCCGTGCGACGGAAAAGCCCTGGGAGCGGCTGGCCTATGACGAGATCCTGGCCGGTCAGATCGCCCTCGGCCTGCTGCGCCGGCGCCGCCGTGACGCGCCCGGCCGCTCGCTGACCGGCGGCGGCCAGCTGCGGCAACAGGCCCTGGCCGCCTTCGGCTTCCCGCCCACCCGCGACCAGATCCGCACCCTGGCCGAGATCGAGGCC
>JAQGHZ010000122.1 GCA_028291485.1 Rubritepida sp.
GAGAAACCGGTTGTTGCGCCAGGGCCGGCAGCGAGAAGGCGAGGAGAAAGGCAGTGGCGGCAAGGCGCATGGGTTCACCCCGGGGAAGGATAGGCCGGGCGGCAATGCACCGCCCGGCATGGATTAAGTGGAGGCTAAGGCCGGCGTGCCAAGCACGCCAGCCTTATCCCATCGGTCAGCGGGGCACGGCCGACGTCTCCCCCGGAGCGGGAGCGGGCGCGGGAATCGCCGGAGCGGGCGCGGGAATCGAAGGTGGCGCCGGTGCTGCCGGTACCGCCGTGGGCGGATTGGGGGCCATGCCGGAGGCCCCCGTCCGTGTCGGCATCTCCCGGAAGTAACGGAAGAAATCGCTCTCCGGTGTCAGCACCATGCGGGATTCGCCGGTCGAGAAGACCTCGCGATAGGCCTGCATGGTCCGCCAGAACTGGAAGAACTCCGGATCCTTCTGGAAGGCCTCGGCGAAGACGCGGATGGCCTCCTGCTCGCCGGTGCCGCGCAGGATGGCCGCGTTCGCCTCCGCCTCCGCCAGGAGGACCGTCCGGTCGCGCTCGGCCTGGGCGCGGATGCGCGCCGCGACCTCGAAGCCCTCGGCACGGGCCTCGCGGGCGACGCGCTCGCGCTCGGACTGCATCCGGCTGAGGATGGCCTGGGTGTTCTCCTCCGGCAGGTCGGCGCGGCGGATGCGGACATCGGTGATCTCGATGCCGAAGCGCTGCCCCTCCTCGTTCACCTGGTTCCGGATCTCGCCCATGATCCGGCCGCGCTCGGCGCTGAGCACGGCGATCAGGGTCTCGCTGGCCAGGACGCGGCGCAGCGAGGAGGTCACGATCGAGTTCAGCCGCCCGCGGATGCCCTGCTCGGCCGCGCCCACCGTCTGGAAGAAGAGCAGCGGGTTGGTGATCATGTAGCGGGTGAAGCTGTCCACGATGAGGCGCCGCTGGTCGCCCAGGATCACCTCCTCGCCGGCCGTTTCGAAGTCGAGCAGGCGGCGGTCGAAGGTGATGACGTTCTGGATGAGAGGCAGCTTCACATGCAGTCCCGGCTCGTCGATCACGCGGATCGGCTGGCCGAACTGGGTGATCAGCACCTGCTGGGTCTGCTGCACCGTGAAGAAGCTGGAGGCGGCGAGGAGGAGCAGCGCGACGAGGACCGCGCCGCCGATGGCGAGGCGGTTCATCGGGCGCTCCCCCCGCGCTGCGGCACGGCAGTGGACGGAATCGGGACCGGCGGCGTGGTCCGCGACTGGCCCGTCGCCGGCGTCTGGCGGGCGCCTTCGCCGAGCGGCAGGAAGGGCATGATGCCCTGCAGCCGGTCGTCGATCAGCGTCATGCCGTTGCGCTTCAGGATCTCTTCCATGGTCTCCAGGTAGATGCGGCGCACGGTGATGTCGCGCGCCTGGGAATAGGCCGAAAGCACGGCGGTGAAGCGGCCTGCCTCGCCGCGCGCGCGGGCGATCTGGGCGTCGCGGAAGCCCTGGGCTTCCTGGACCATGCGCTCCGCGTCGCCGCGGGCACGGGGGATGATGTCGTTGCGGAAGCTCTCCGCCTCGTTGCGGGTGCGCTCGCGATCCGCATTGGCGCGCTGCACGTCGCGGAAGGATTCCACGACCGCCGCCGGCGGGTCCGACTTCTGCATCTGGACCTGCGTGATCTCCACGCCCGCATGGTACTGGTCCATGATGGCCTGCAGGCCGCGCCGGACATCCTGCTCGATCTGCGCCCGCGCTTCGGTCAGGGCCTGCTGGATGTGCGTGCGGCCGATGACCTCGCGCATCACCGATTCGGCGGCGGACTTCACCGTGTCCTCGGGGTTGCGCGTGTTGAAGAGGAAGTCGCTGGCATCGCGAATGCGCCAGAAGACGGCGAAATCGACGTCGATGATGTTTTCATCGCCGGTCAGCATCAGCGACTCGGCCAGCACGTCGCGGCTGGCGATCACGCGGGCGCCTGGCGCGGCATCCGCGCCGGCCCGGAAGCCCACATCCACGCGGTTGATGCGCGTGACGCGCGGCGTGGTGACGCTCTCGACCGGCCAGGGGATGCGGTAGTTCAGGCCCGGAGGCGCCGTGCGCTCGAAGGCGCCGAAGCGCATGACGACGCCGAGCTCGTCCGGCTGCACCCGGTAGAAGCCCGATGCGCCCCAGATGCCGGCCAGCAGCACGGCGGCCAGTGCGATCCCCTTGCCGCCCCCGCTGCCGCGCGGCAGGAAGCGCCGCACCGCGGCCTGGGCGTTGCGGATCATCTCCTCGACATCAGGACCAGGGCCCGAGCCGCGGTTGTTGCCGCCACCGGGAGGGCCACCCGAAGGCGGGCCGCCCCAGGGGCCGCCACCCTGTCCGCCCCCACCGGGGGGACGCGGATTGCCCCAGGGGCTGTTGCCGCCGTTGTTCCACGACATGTGTACCGAACTCTCCGTGCTGCCGGGCCGGTGTGTCCGGCCAAAAATGAACTTCCGTCAACATATGGTGCGCGGCACGTCCTGGGGAGGGGTGCGCCGCAGGCTCGACAGATGCATATGTCTGCTTCGCCGGGTCAAGGAAAGGTGAAGCCATGTCAGACTCTCTCGCTGAGGCCGTCCGCGCCGCACTTTCGGCGGTGAAGGACCCCGCGACAGGCCGCGACGTGGTGAGTTCCGGGATGGTGGGCGCGATCTCGGCGCGCGACGGGATGGTGCAGTTCGGCCTGGCGGTGCCGCGGGAGCGGGCGCGGGCCATGGAACCGGTGCGGGCGGCCTGCGAGAAGGCCGCGGCCGCGGTACCGGGGGTGATCTCGGCGACGGCGGTGCTGACGGCGCATCGCGACGTGACGACCGAGCAGGGTCCGGCGCGGGCCACGCGACCGCCGCCGGGCAAAGGGGGGGCCCAGGGGCACGGACCGGGGCCGGGACCCGGGCAGCAGGTTCTGATGCCGGAGGTGCGGCGCATCGTTGCCGTCGCCTCGGGCAAGGGCGGCGTCGGGAAATCCACCACGGCGGTGAACCTCGCGGTGGCGCTGGCGCAGCAGGGGTTGCGGGTGGGGCTGCTGGACGCCGACATCTACGGGCCGTCCCTGCCGCAGATGCTGGGGACGAACGAAAAGCCGATGACCACCGGCCAGCGGGTCATCCCTCTCGAGAAATGGGGGCTGAAGGCCATGTCCATCGGCTTCCTGGTGGACCCGGAGACAGCGATGATCTGGCGCGGCCCCATGGTGATGGGCGCGCTCGAGCAGATGATGGGCCAGGTCGAATGGGGCGCGCTCGACATCATGGTGATCGACATGCCGCCGGGCACGGGCGACGCGCAGCTCACCATCTCGCAGCGGGTGGCGCTGGCCGGCGCGGTGATCGTCTCCACGCCGCAGGACGTGGCGCTGATCGACGCGCGGCGGGGCGTGAAGATGTTCGAGAAGGTGAACGTGCCGGTGCTCGGGCTGATCGAGAACATGTCCTATTTCTGCTGCCCCGAATGCGGCCATCGCAGCGAGATCTTCGGCCATGGCGGCGCGAAGGCCGAGGCGGAGCGGATGGGGACGGAGTTCCTGGGCGAGCTGCCGCTGAAGCTCTCCATCCGAGAGATGGCGGATGCGGGGACGCCGGTCGTGACCGCGGCGCCCGACAGCCATGAGGCCGCGAGCTACCGCCGCATCGCGGCACGGATCTGGGAGAAGGTGGAAGCCCCCGCCAAGGCCGGACCGCGGATCGTGATGGAATGATCGCGCGGCTGCGGAAGATCTGTCTCGCCCTGCCCGAGGCGGAGGAGCGCGAGACCTGGGAACGCCCCACCTTCCGCGTCCGGGACAAAATCTTCTGCATGGGCTTCCCGGACGAGCCGGCCTGCTGGTTCAAGGCGCCGCGCGGCAGCCAGGAGCTGCTGATCGAGGCCGATGCGGAGCGCTTCTTCCGACCGCCCTATCTCGGTAACAAGGGCTGGGTGGGGATGCGGCTGCATGGGCGGCCGGACTGGAAGGAAGTGGAGGTCTTCGTCCGGCGCAGCTATTCGCTGGTCGCGCCCAAACGCCTCTGTTTACACGAAGATCAGGATTTCATTCAAGCAATTGGTAGAACATGATTAGCCTCCCTTCGGCGCAAGGGAGGCACCTATGCAAAAAGGCGATAAGGGTGACGTGGTGGTTCAGGTCCAGCGGGCCCTGAACGTGGCCCTGCGAAAAATACCGCCCATCAAGCCCGATGGAGATTTCGGCCAGATCACCGAAACGGCGATCATGGAATTCCAAACGCTTCTTCGCCTCATTCCGGATGGGAAGCTCAGTGACGAGTTGCGGGATGCCCTTCTCTCGCACGCCTTCGCCCTGGGCTGGGTCGACAAGCCGAAGCCCGCCGATGCGCCGATCTGGCTCGACATCGCGAAAGGCGAGGCCGGTCAGAAGGAAGTCGCGGGCATCTCGGCCAATCCGCGCATCCTCGAATACATCGCGACCTTTCCGTATCTGAAGCAGGTTGCTTCATCGCAGGGCATGATGATGTCCGAGACGGACGAGACCGCCTGGTGTGCCTGCTTCGTCAACTGGTGCCTGCTGCGCGCCGGCCAGCGCGGCGGGGACAGCGCGATGGCGCAGACCTGGGCGACGTATGGGCAGAAGTTGGAAGCCCCCGTCCCCGGCGCCATCGCGGTGATCTTCAACGCGCCCACGCCGGGAGTCACCGCGACCGGCTGGCATGTCTCCTTCTGGGTGGGCGGCACCGCCCAGAAGCCGAAGCTCTGGGGCGGCAATCAGGGCAACACTGTGAGGGAGACGGATTTCTCGGGCTGGCAGGTCAAGGCCTACCGCTGGCCGGCCTGAAGCAGCGCGTCGATCTCGGCGGCCTGGGGCATGGCCGGCGCGGCGCCGTGCTTCGTGCAGGCCAGCGCTCCGGCCGCACTGGCGCGGCGCATCGCGGCCTCCAGCGGCATCCCGCGATCCAGCGCGGCGGCGAGGACGCCGCACCAGGCGTCGCCGGCGCCGACCGTGTCGATCACCTCCACCCGATGGGCCGGCAGGTGCAGCGTGCCCTCCCCCGTGACGGCGGTGACGCCGCGCTCGCCCTCGGTCACGACGATGCCGATGCCCAGCGCCGCATGCAGGCTCTTCGCGTCACCGGGCTGGCCCAGCTGGGCACCGAGCCACGCCGCCTCGCTTTCGTTGAGGACCAGCAGGTCCAGCGCGCGCAGGGAATCGGACGGCATCGCGGCGGCCGGGGCGAGGTTCAGCAGGAGGCGCGCGCCCGCCGCACGACCACGCCCGATCAAGACCGCGTTCTCCGCGTGCGGGACCTCCATCTGCATCAGCAGCGTCGTGCCGGGCCGGATGCCCCCGATCTGCGACGCGGCCGCCTGCTTGTTGGCACCGATGGAGACGGCGATCTGGTTGCGGCCCTCGGCATCCACGCAGACGCAGGCGAGGCCGGTCGCCTCGTCGACCTCGCGCAGACCGGCGATGTCCACACCAGCGGCCTGTGCCGTCGCGCGCAGCATCGCGCCATTGGCGTCGCGCCCGACGCAGCCGACGAAATGCACCTCGCCGCCGTCACGCGCGGCGGCGATGGCCTGGTTGAATCCCTTCCCGCCCGGCAGCGCGGCGCCCGCCTCGCCGAGAACGGTCTCGCCGGCACGCGGGAGGCGCGGCATGCGGAAGACGAAATCCGCGATGGCGGAGCCGAAGACGAGAAGAGTCATGACTTCCTTTTCGCCGAGGGCGGCCCGGCACGGAAGTCCTTCGTCCGGCGCGGCTGATGCCGTCCACATCGCCCTGCTCGATGGCGTCGAAGAAGCGGCGGGCCAGGTCGCGCATCGCGGTCTCGTCGGTCATCTTCGTCCCATCTGCGGCAAGAGCAGGTCAAGTCTCCGCAACGCGAGAGCGGGTGGCAATCCGGCCTTCCGCCATCTGGCGCCGGGGACGGGCTACATCCCCGGGATACCGGCCTTCGCCAGGGATCACGATATCCTGAGCAGCCCCTCGGCCATGGCGCGTTCGTACAGCGCCTCGATCATCGGCGCGAAAGGCGCGCCGAGGTCGATCGCCGGCTGCATGCGGACGAGGCTGCGGGCCTTGGTCAATCCGACCTTCAGCCAGGCAGGCGCGCCGCATTCGATCTGCTGGAGAAAGCCCTGCAGGCGGTCGCAGCCCATGGCGAAGCGGGCTTCCGGCGTCTCCTGCGCCTCGAAGGCTTCCCAGGAGGCGCGCAGGCGATGGCCTACATCCGTGGGAAGGATGCCGAAGATGCGGTCGGCCGCGGCGCGCTCGCGCTCCATCTGGGTGAGCAGGCCGGCATCGTCGAAGGCGAAGGTGTCGCCGGCCTCGATCTCCACCACGTCGTGGATGGCGATCATGGCCAGCACCTCGGCCATGTCGGGCTTCGGCGCGACTTCGTCGGCGAGCGTCACGGCGATCAGCGCGACGTGCCAGGCGTGCTCGGCCGAGTTCTCGCGGCGCTCGCCCGTATAGGCGGCACGCAGCGTGTGCTTCAGGCGATCCGCAAGCGCGAGGAAGCCCAGCAGCGCATCCCTGCGCTCAGGCAGCACGGCCCAGGGTCTCCATCAGCTCGCGCCATTCGCGCTTGGAGAGCCCGCTCGTCTCCTGCGTCACGTTCTCGCCCGCCAGCATGCGCTTCACGATGGAGAGCATCTGCGCGGAGAGCAGCGCCGCGCCCATGCGATAGTCGCGAAACGCCTCGAAGCAGTGCGGGACCCAGGCCTCCACCGTCTTCATCATCGCCTCGGCATAGACCCGGATCTCGTACTGCGCATGCGCGTCGGCGCGCAGGGACAGAAAGCCGAGCAGATTGTGCAGGTCCGTCTTCCAGTACCACTGCGTGTAGGTGTTGAGCGTGAGGTTCATGCGCGCCAGTTCGCGCGCCAGGCCGCTGCGGCCTTTCTCGACGGGCGCGCCGTCCTCGTCCTCGTTCAGCATCCAGGCGTAGTGGTCGTAGTTGCGCGTCGCGTCCTCGCGCAGCATGTCGAGCACCAGGGCGGCGTCCTCGCCCTCCAGCACATCGCCGCGGCCCTGGCGGTTCACCGAGGATTGCGCGGCGAGCTGCTCCGGCTCGGGGATGTAGAACTCACGGTCCATCACCGAGTAGCGCGCGGAATACTCGTTCACATTGGCCGTGCGGTGCCGGATCCACTGCCGCGCCACGAAGATGGGCAGCTTCACGTGGTACTTGATCTCGCACATCTCGAAGGGCGTGGAATGCCGGTGCCGCATGAGGTAGCGGATCAGCCCGCGATCCTCGGTGACGGCCTTGGTGCCGCGCCCGTAGGAGACGCGCGCCGCCTGCACCACCGCGCCATCGTCGCCCATGTAGTCCACGACGCGGACGAAGCCGTGGTCGAGCACCGGCAGCGCCTGGAAGAGCATCGCCTCCAGCGCAGGCACGGTGGCCCGGCGGGTTTCGGCCCTGGTGTTCTGGGCCTCCGCGATTTCGCTCTGCTGCGCGCCGGTGAGTGCCACGGGGTGCCCCTTTTCGATCGCCCCGCTTTATCCTCCACAGGCCGGCTGGACCAGAGCCGCACCTAAGTTCCGAAACGGCCACGACATTCATGCCGGCGATTCGGCCGCCACCCCCTCTCGCATCGGAGCCCCGGCATCGCTATATGACACCTGCCGCTTGCGGCTATGGCGATAAACGTTGCGTGGAATAACCGTTACGGACCCGGGGGCAGTGCCCGGCGTCTCCACCACCATTCCGACCTTTTATCAGGGGTCCGGTTCTGGGGACGAAACAGGCTCGACGTGCGTGGTAAAGACGTAGCTTTTGCCCGGCATTGTACCGCCGTTATCGGGCTAAATCACAAGTGCCAATGATAACGTTCGCGAGAACGTGGCGCTCGCTGCCTAGAGATAGGTAAGCGCGGTTCGGGGGGCACCGGGCAACAGAAGCCCCCCACTTTTACTTCGCAAAAGTCTTTTTTGTGCCCTCAAGCGCCGGGCGCGGCCTCCCGCCGCTTGGCTCGGATCGCTGAAGCGATCCGCCGCGCCTATTCGGCGCGGATTCTGCGTTGGCGCTCCCTTTCCATCCGGTTCCGCTATTCGGCGGCCTTGGCGTGGGGGCCGAGCTGGCGTGCCCATCCCGCGCGCGGCTTCCTTCCCTCCTCGCGCGTCCCGCCATATGCTGCGGCCGCAGGAAGGTATGTTGATGAACGAAGCCCCCCCCCAGAGCCTCCTCCCCTACGAAGCCTGGGCGTCGCGCGCGTTACGCGCCGTCGCCATCGATGCGCTCGAGCACGCCGCGCGCGAGGGGCTGCCGGGCGAGCACCACTTCTACATCTCCTTCCGCACCGACCACCCGGGCACGAGCATCCCAGGCCATCTGAAGGCGCGCTATCCGCAGGAGATGACCATCGTGCTCCAGCACCGCTTCTGGGACCTCGTGGTGGACCGCGTGGCGCAGCGCTTCTCGGTGGGGCTGTCCTTCTCGGGCGTGGCCTCGATGCTGTCGGTGCCCTTCGCGGCGCTGACCGCCTTCCAGGACCCGCACGCCCAGTTCGGCCTGCGCTTCGAGCCGGAGCTCGACGCGCCCATGGAGGAGCCGGTCGCCCTGCCCGAGCCGGCGCCGGAAGCCGAGGCGGCGCCGAGCCAGCCGCAGGTGGTCAGCCTCGACGCCTTCCGGCGGAAGCGGGACTAGCTCCTCCCGTCGCGCCCCCGTCGCGCGGACATAGGCCGGCATCTCCGCAGGGGTCATGGGCGGCAACGGCTCGAAGCCGATGTGCAAAACGCCGCGGAGCGGGCATGTGCCCGCAAGCGGGCTGACGCCGCATTCCGCCTGCGCTATGGGTGGTCACGAAGACTTGTGGATGGTTGCCATGCCCCTCGACGCTCCCCCGCCCCGCCCCCCGGGCTATTCCTTCAGCACGATGTTTCCGCTCGGCGCGGACACGACGCCCTACCGCAAGCTTCCCATCGAGGGAGTGACCACCATAGAGGTGGACGGCAAGCGCGTGCTGCGCATCCCGCCCAAGGTGCTCGAGGAGCTGGCCTTCACCGCCTGCCACGAGGTCTCGCACCTGCTGCGGCCGGCGCATCTCGCACAGCTCAGAAAGATTTTGGACGACCCCGAGGCCAGCGCGAACGACCGTTTCGTCGCGCTCGACCTGCTGAAGAACGCGAACATCGCCGCTGGCGGCGCGCTGCCCATGTGCCAGGACACCGGCACGGCCATCGTCTTCGGCAAGAAGGGCCAGCGCGTCTGGGTCGAGGGCGACGAGGAGGAGGCTCTGAGCTACGGCGTCGCCCGCACCTACACCGAGACCAACCTGCGCTACAGCCAGATGGCGCCGCTCTCGATGTTCGAGGAGGTGAACAGCGGCAACAACCTGCCCGTCGAGTTCACCATCCTGGCCAATCCCGGCGACTACAAGGCCGACGAGATGCACCTGATGTTCGTGCTGAAGGGCGGCGGCTCGGCCAACAAGACCTTCCTGTACCAGCAGACACGCGCGGTGCTGAACAAGGCCAAGCTGCTGGCCTTCATCGAGGAGAAGGTGAAGACGCTCGGCACCTCCGCCTGCCCGCCCTATCATCTGGCAGTGGTGATCGGCGGCACCAGCGCCGAGGCCACGCTGAAGACGGTGAAGCTCGCCTCCACCAAGTATCTGGACGCGCTGCCGACCTCGGGCAGCAAGGCGGGCCATGCGATCCGCGATCCGGAGCTGGAGGCGGAGGTCCACAAGCTGACGCAGAACCTCGGCATCGGCGCGCAGTTCGGCGGCAAGTATTTTTGCCATGACGTGCGCGTGGTGCGGCTGCCCCGCCATGGCGCGTCGCTGCCCATCGGCATCGGCGTGTCGTGCTCGGCCGACCGGCAGATCAAGGCCAAGATCACCGCGGACGGTGTCTTCCTGGAGGAGCTGGAGCACGATCCGGCCCACTACCTGCCGGAGCACCCCGAGGCGATCTCGGGCGGCGACGTAGTGAAGATCGACCTTAACCAGCCGATGGACGCCATCCGGGCCGAGCTCTCGAAGCACCCGGTGAAGACGCGCGTCTCGCTCAACGGCACCATCGTGGTCGCGCGCGACATCGCGCACGCCAAGCTGCAGGAGCGGATCGAGGCCGGCCAGGGCCTGCCCGACTACCTCAAGAATCACCCCGTCTATTACGCCGGCCCGGCCAAGACGCCGGCCGGCATGGCCACCGGCAGCTTCGGCCCGACGACGGCCGGGCGCATGGACAGCTATGTCGAGGCCTTCCAGAAGGCCGGCGGCTCGCTGGTGATGCTGGCCAAGGGCAATCGCAGCAAGGCCGTGCTGAACGCCTGCAAGACCTATGGCGGCTTCTACCTCGGCTCGGTCGGCGGTCCCGCCGCCCGGCTGGCGCAGGACTGCATCCGGAAGGTCGAGGTGCTGGAATATCCAGAGCTCGGCATGGAGGCGGTGTGGCGCATCGAGGTCGAGGATTTTCCCGCCTTCATCGTCATGGACGACAAGGGCAACGACTTCTACGAGGGGCTTGAATAGTCCCTGGCTTCGTACCCCCTGCCGAATAGGTGATCCGATGACCCGACGCCTCATTTCCTCCGGCTCCCGCTTCGAGGAGGAGATCGGCTATTCGCGCGCCGTCGTGGACGGGGACGACATCTTCGTCTCCGGCACCACCGGCTATGACTATTCCACCATGACGATCGTCGACGACGTGGTCGGCCAATGCGATCAGACCTTCCGCAATATCGCCGCCGCGCTGAAGCAGGCCGACGCCACGCTCGACGACGTGGTGCAGGTGCTCTTCATCGTGCCGCGACGCGAGGATTGGGAGCCCTGCTGGCCGGTCGTGAAAAAGTATTTCGGCGTGGCGAAGCCTGCATCAACGCTGATTCATGCCAATCTGCAGACCGATGCCATGCGCATCGAGATCCAGGTCACCGCGCGGCGCCGCCGCCAAGGAGAGCAGTAGCCCATGCGCTTCGCCGTCGACCGGCTCGACCACCTCGTGATGACCGTCAAGGACGTGGAGATCAGCGCAGCCTGGTACCAGCGCGTGCTGGGCATGGAGCGCTCCGATTTCGGCCCGCACAACCGCACCTCGGTCCGCTTCGGCGGCCAGAAGATCAACCTGCGGCCCGTGGAGGCGACGCAGGCCGAATGGTCGAGCGGGCCGGCCACGGCGCCCGGCGGGCAAGACCTCTGCTTCATCGTGACCGTGACCGCCTCGCAGGTGATCGATCACCTGCACAGCTGCGGCGTGACGGTCGATCTGGGGCCGACGCCGAAGGACGGCGCGTTGGGATCCATCACCTCGGTCTATTGCCGGGATCCGGACGGGAACCTGATCGAGATCGCCAACTACGGCGACTGAGTCAGACCACCGGCGTTTAGGCCACCAGCGCCCCGCCGCACTTCTCCGGGCGATGCTTCCGTTCCGTGGAAGCCGGGAAGGCCTGCAGCTTGGCCGCCGGCCGGATCGGCCTCCGCACCAGCTCGCCGCCGCAATTCGGGCAGAGCCCGCCAGGCAGCTTCGTCGCCGCGCAGCCGCTGCACCAGGTGCATTCGAAGGAGCAGATAAGGGCGTCGCGGCTCTCCGGCGGGAGGTCGCGGCCGCAGCATTCGCAGTTGGGGCGGAGGCTCAGCATGGGACGAGCCTATGCGGCGGGTCCGGCCGGTTCAAGGCCGCCGTGCAGGTGCCTCACTGGAGGTCGTCCCGAACTGGTTGGACCGGTCCATCATCTGCTTCTGCTCCATCGCCGTCTTCGAGGCCAGGCGGCCGCGCGGCCCTGCATCCACCCAAATCATCACAAAGCATCTCGATACCCGGATGCTGGATTTTCCGCGCCGCATCCCGATCTGCTGGGAGAGGGATCGCGGCCGGCCGACCTGGACAGGGTTGTAACCTTCCGCGCGCTCGCGCTTCCTTCCCGCGACGCACAGGAGCCGGCATGACCACCCGCACCGAAACCGACAGCCTTGGCACCATCGAGATTCCCGAGGAGCGCCTCTGGGGCCCGCAGACCGAGCGTGCCCGCCGCCTCTTCGCCATCGGCAGCGAGAGATTTTCCCCGCTGCTCATCAAGGCCGTCGGGCAACAGAAATGGGCGGCGGCAGAGGCCAATGCCAACCTCGGCGAGCTGGCGGTGCACATCGCCGACCCGATCCGCCAGGCGGCCAACGAGATCATCGCCGGCCAGCGCGACGAGGAGTTTCCTCTCCCCATCTGGCAGACGGGCTCCGGCACGCAGACCAACATGAACGCCAACGAGGTGATCTCGAACCGGGCGAACCAGATCCTGGGGCACCCGCTCGGCGCCCGGCAGCCGGTGCATCCGAACGACCACGTGAACCGCGGCCAATCCTCCAACGACAGCTTCCCGACGGTGATGCACCTCGCCGCGGCGCAGGCGGTGGAGCACCGGCTGAAGCCGGCGCTGCAGGTGCTGGCCGACAGCCTCGGCGCCCGCGCCTCGCAATGGGCTGACATCACCAAGATCGGCCGCACGCACCTGATGGACGCGGTGCCGGTGGCGCTGGGCGGCGAGTTCGCGACCTATGCACGCCAGGTGCTTCTGGGCATCGCACGGCTGGACTCGACCATGCCGCGGCTGTTGCAGCTTCCCCAGGGCGGAACGGCGGCCGGCACCGGCCTGAACCGGCACCCGGATTTCGACCGCGCCTTCTGCGAGGTCGCGGCCACGCGCATCGGCCTGCCCTTCACGCCGAATCCCGACAAGTCCGAGGGCATGGCGGCGCATGACGCGCTGCTGGAGCTGCACGGGCAGATGAACACCATCGCCGCCTCGCTCATGAAGATCGCGAACGACGTGCGCCTCATGGGCAGCGGCCCGAGGGCCGGCATTTCCGAGTTGGTGATCCCGGAGGACGGACTCTCCAGCAGCATCATGCCGGGCAAGACCAACCCGACCCAGAGCGAGGCGCTCACCATGGTCTGCGCCCAGGTGATGGGGAACCAGACGACGGTGACGATCGGCGCGAGCCAGGGCCATCTGGAGCTCAACGTCTACAAGCCGGTGATCATCAACGCGGTGCTGCAATCGGCGACGCTGCTGGCCGATGCCGCGGAAAGCTTCGCCCGCAACATGGTGGACAAGCTGGAGCCGAACCTGGCGAAGATCGCGGACAACCTGGCCAAGTCGCTCATGCTGGCGACGGCGCTGAATCCGCATATCGGCTACGACCGGGCAGTCGCGATCGCCAAGCTCGCGCTGCACGAGGACCTGACGCTGCGCCAAGCGGCGCTGCGCCTCGGCGCCGTCAGCGCAGAGGACTTCGATCGCTGGGTGAAGCCGGAGGCCATGCTGAAGCCGGGCGTCAGCCTGCCGGGGAGCTGATGCGCCACCTGGCGAAGCGCAGCGTGCGGCTCGCGGGCCACGCGACCTCGATCGCGCTGGAACCGGAGTTCTGGACGGTGCTGGAACAGGCGGCGGCACGGCGGGGCACCACCCTCGCCGCGCTTATCGCCGCGCAGGACGCCGCACGGGCCGGGGCCGAGGAGCCCCTGGCCAGCCGGCTGCGTATCTTCGCCCTGAAAGAGGCCTCCGGAGCGGCCTAGCTTTCGCTTAAGCCTATTGGGCCGGAGCCTATTGGGCCGGAGCCTATTGGGCCGGCTCTTCCGACGCCGGGCGGCGGAGCTGCGGCATGGGCAGGGTCTCCGCCTCGCCGGCCAGTTCGGCCTCGAGGCTCGGATGGCCATTGGCCTCCTCGCCTTCGCCCTGCTCCTGCGCAGGCCCATTCTCCTGGCCGTAGCTGTCGCCCTGATCGCGATAGCCATCACCCGGCTCGCGGTAGCGGCGATCCTGCTGGGGTTGCGGCCCCTGCTGCTGCTGCTGCGCGGCGTTCATGGCGCCCAGGATTCGGAAATAGTGCTCGGCGTGCTGGAAGTAGCCCTCGGCCGCCACGCGGTCGCCACCACCCGTCGCGTCACGCCCAAGCTGGAGATACTTCTCGAAAAGCTGCTGGGCCGTGCCGCGGAGCCGGACGTCGGGGCCGCTGGAGTCGAAAACATGGTTGCGATTGAGAGGCTGGTTGCTATTCCCGCCGCCACCACCGCCACCGGCGTTCCGGAACGGTCCACCACCGCCACCGCCGCCGCCACCACCGCCGCCATGGCGATGGCCACGGCGCATGCGCTTCATGTTCATTCGTTGCTGTGCTTCGCTGTCTTGATGCCGCGCAGGTCTCGTCTCCGCGCGAGCTGTCGGTTGTCGGCGCCGCCCTCTGGGTCTGTCCCTAAGGATGTGGCGCCCATCTGCCGGCCTGAGGCCTTGCTGACCCGGGAAGTTTAGACGGGATCCGGCAATCCGCCAACCGGTTTCTGTTGCAGTGCCAATATCATCGCCCGGGTGATTCCGCCGAGATCCTCGCGTCCGCCCAGAACCCGGAGTCCAGCCGCGTCGGCCAAGGTCGAGACGGCGGGCCCCTGCCCTTCGCCCAACTCCAGCACGGCGATTCCGGCCGGGGTCAGGAGGCGGGGCAGCTGGCTCAGGATGGCGCGATAGGCGTCGAGACCGTCATCGCCCCCATCGAGGGCGGAGGCGGGCTCGTGCCGCGAGACTTCGGGCATCAGCCCTGCGATCGCGCCACTCTCGATATAGGGAGGATTGGAGAGGATTGCATCGAAGCGGCCGGAAATCGCATCGGCCCAGTGGCCTGCGACGAAATCCGCCCGCTGATTCAGCCTGTTGCGGGCGGCGTTGCGTCGGGCCAGGGCGGCGGCCTCCGGCACCAGGTCGATGCCCAGCCCGGTCGCTTCGGGGAATTCGGCGAGCGCGGCGAGGAGCAGGCAGCCGGTGCCGGTCCCGAGGTCCAGGATGCGACGCGGCGCGATCTGCGCCGCCAGCAGCGCCTCGATCAGCGCTTCCGAGTCGGCCCGAGGAACCAGCGTCTGCGGTCCGACCTCCAGATCCAGGGTCCAGAAGCCGGCATGGCCGAGAATCTGCGCCATCGGCTCGCGGGCCGTCCGGCGATCCAGCGCGGCCTGGAAACGATCCACGGACTCGGGCGCGACCTGCGCGCGGGGCTCGCGCAACAGGGCCTCGGGGGTGGAAGCGAGCGCATGGGCGAGGAGCAGACGCGCCTCACGCCGCGAATCCCCGATCCCGGCCTCGCGCAGCGCCCGGCCGCCCTGGCAGAGCAGGGCGCCGACGCTGGTCACCCCTCCTCCGCCAGCCTGCGCGCCTCGTCCTCGCTGACGAGCGCGTCGAAGATCTCGTCCATCTCGCCCATCATGACGCGGTCGATCTTGTGGAGGGTCAGGCCGATGCGGTGGTCCGTCACGCGGCCCTGGGGGAAGTTGTAGGTGCGGATGCGCTCGCTGCGGTCGCCGGTGCCGACCTGGCCCCGCCGATCGGCGGCACGGGCGGAATCCAGGGCCTGGCGCTGCGCGTCGTAGATCTTGGCGCGCAGCATCTTCATGGCCTTGGCCTTGTTCTTGTGCTGGCTCTTCTCCTCCTGCATCGCCACCACGGTCCCGGTCGGGATGTGGGTGATGCGCACCGCGCTGTCCGTCTTGTTGACGTGCTGCCCGCCGGCGCCCTGCGCGCGGTAGGTGTCGATGCGGAGGTCCTTGTCGTCGATCTTGAGGTCCACCTCCTCGGCCTCGGCCAGGACGGCGACCGTCACAGTCGAGGTGTGGATGCGGCCCTGCGTCTCGGTCGACGGCACGCGCTGGACGCGATGCACGCCGCTCTCGAACTTGAAGCGGGCGAAGACGTCCTTGCCCTCGATCTCCGCCGAGGCGCCCTTGATGCCGCCCAGCTCGTTCTCGTCGTATTCGAGCACGGTGAAGCGCCAGCCGCGGGATTCCGCATACTTCTGGTAGGCGGCGAAGAGCTCGCCGGCGAAGAGCCCGGCCTCATCGCCGCCGGCGGCGGGGCGGATCTCCAGGATCGCGTTGCGCTCGTCCGCCGCGTCGCGCGGCAGCAGCATGAGGCGGATCTCGCGCTCCATGCGGGGCAGCTTGTGCTTGGTCTCGTGGAGTTCGGCCTCGGCCAGCTCGCGCATCTCGGGGTCGGCGAGCAGCGCCTCGGCGTCGGCCTGGGCGATCTCCAGCGCGCGGTATTCCGTGACCTTCTCGACCAGCGGCTCCAGCGTCGACAGCTCCTTGGAGAGCGTGCCGACCAGGGCGCCGTCGGCCGTCTCGAGCTGCGCGCGCAGCTCGGCCGCACGGATCATGACCCGGTCGAGGGAGACGGGCAGGCTCATCCGCGCAGGCGCTCCACGAGATCGGTGAGTGGAACCTCCTCCTGCGTGCCGGCATCGAGGTCGCGCAGCTGGACCACGCCCTTGGCCGCCTCGGTCTCGCCGATGATGAGGGCCGCGCGGGCGTTCTGCTTGTTGGCGCGCTCCATGCGGCGCTTGAGGTTGCCGCGATAGCCCATCTCGGCCGCGATTCCGCCGGCGCGCAGCGCCTGGAGCACCGCCACGGCCACGGCCTCCTCGGCCTCCGAGACCGGGATCACGTTGACCAGCCGGTGTGCCACAGGCGTCAGGTTGCCGGCCTCCAGCAGCATGGAGAGCCGCTCCACGCCCGCGGCCCAGCCGACGGAGGGGGTCGGCGGGCCGCCCATTTCCTCGACGAGGCCGTCGTAGCGGCCGCCGCCCATCACCGTGCCCTGCGCGCCGAGCCGGTCGGTCACGAATTCGAAAGCGGTGTGGCTGTAGTAGTCGAGCCCCCGGACGATGCGCGGGTTCTCGCGCCAGGGCAGGCCGAAGCCGTCGAGGTGGCGGCGCAGCGCGTCCCAATGGACGCGGGCCGTCGGCGTCAGATAGGCGGCGATGGTCGGCGCGTCGGCCACCAGCTTGCGGTCGCCCTCGTCCTTGCTGTCGATGATGCGCAGCGGGTTCTTCTCCAGCCGGCGCTGGCTGTCCTCGCTGAGGGCGTCGCGGTTCGCGGAGAAATGCAGGACCAGCGCGGCGCGGTAGGCGTCGCGGCTCTCGGCGTCGCCGAGCGTGTTCACCTCCAGCACCACGCCCTCGTCCACGCCGAGCTCGCGCAGGACATGGTGGCCGCAGGCGATGACCTCGGCATCGGCCAGCGGCTCGGCCGCGCCCATCACCTCGATGTCGATCTGGTGGAACTGGCGGAAACGGCCGGCCTGCGGCCGCTCGTAGCGGAACATGGGGCCGGTGCAGAAGATCTTGCGCGGCAGGTTCGCCTGGGCGAGGCCGTTGCTCACCAGCGCGCGGCAGAGGCCGGCCGTCGCCTCCGGCCGGAGCGTCACGGACTCGCCGCCGCGATCGGTGAAGGTGTACATTTCCTTGCTGACCACGTCCGAGGTCTCGCCCAGGCCGCGCGAGAAGACGCGCGTGTCCTCGAAGATGGGCGGGGCCCATTCCTCGAAGCCGTAGAGCGCGGAGATGCGGCGCGCGGTCTTGATGACGCGGTGGTGCCGGCGGAAATCGTCGCCGATGAGGTCACGCAGGCCGCGCGGGGGCTGGAGTTTTTGGCTGGACATGGCGTGCGGGGGTAGCCTTGGAGCGGGCGCGGGGCAAGGGGAGAGGTCGGCGTCTGCACTCGGCCGTACATTGTTGTTTCAGAAACGGACACTCCGGCGATAGGCTGGGTGACCGTCCGGGTCAGCAAGGAGGATGCCGTGATGCCACTGTCAGCCGGCACCATCTTCCGCCTCTGGTTCGACGAAGTGTGGAACCAGAGGGACGCCTCGCGGATCGCGACCTATTTCGCCCCGGATGGCATCGCCTACGCCGCCGACCTGCACGGGGCCGATGTGCATGGACCGGCAGCCTTCCGGGCGTTCTTCGAGCAGTTTCTCCAGAGCTTCTCCGACGTCCATTTCACGGTCGAGGACGTCTGGGAGCTCGGAAACAAGGCGGCTGGCCGCTGGACTCTCCGGCTGACCCACAGCGGGGACGGCTTCGGCTTCACCGCCTCCGGCGTGACCGCGAAAGTCACCGGCATGACGATGATCCGCGTCGAGGACGGGATGATCGTCGAGGGCTGGAACCAGTGGGATCGCATGCGCCTGGCAAGTGCCTGCGGCATGGTGAAGCCGGCCTGAGGCGGC
>JAQGHZ010000167.1 GCA_028291485.1 Rubritepida sp.
CGCGTCGGGTCGCGCTGGGCGGCCTCCAGCCCGCCGCCCATCTCCTCGGCGAGGCGGACGCAGATGGCGAGGCCCAGGCCCGTGCCGCCGTATTTGCGCCGGATCGAGGCGTCGGCCTGGGTGAAGCGCTCGAAGAGGTGCGGCACCTGCGCGGGGTCGAGGCCGACGCCGGTGTCCAGCACGTCGCAGCGCATGCGCCAGCCGCGCCGCGGGCCCAGGCTATCGGCCGAGAGCTCCAGCTCGATCCAGCCGCTGTCGGTGAATTTCACGGCATTGCCGATCAGGTTGAACAGCACCTGCCGGAACCGCCCGGGATCGCCGACCACGAGGCGCGGCAGCTCCGGCGGCATGGAGACCACCAGCTCGACGCCCTTGCTGGCCGCGCGCGGGGCGAAGAGCTCGACGATGGTGCCGATCTCCTTCTCCAGGTCGAACGGCACGCGCTCCAGCTCGACCGCGCCGGCCTCCAGCTTGGAAAAGTCGAGGATGTCGTTGAGCACCATCAACAGGTGCTCGGCCGAGTTCTGGATGGTGTCGGCATAGCGCCGCTGCAGCATGTCCAGCTTGGTGTCGAGCAGGAGCCCGGTCATCCCGATCACGCCGTTCATCGGCGTGCGGATCTCGTGGCTCATGCTGGCCAGGAAATCCTCCTTGGCGCGGGAGCCGGCACGGGCCGCGGCCTCGGAGAGCTGGAGCTGCGTGCCCTGGGCCCGCAGCCGGTGCGCCTGCCGCACCATCAGCCAGAGCGCCAGCAGGATGAAGAGCCCCGCGCCGCCCACGCCGAGCCCCAGCAGCAGGCCGAGCGACTGGTTGCCCGCCAGCGCGTCGGTGCGGCTGCGCGCCACCTCGACCACGAAGAAGCCCTGGCGGGTGACGGCGAAGCTGGCCATCACGTCCACGCCGTCCTGGTCGATGCCGATGAAGGTGCCGCTCTCGCGGCGGGGCAGGAAGTTGCGGAAGGGCCAGGCACCGGGATGGATCTGCCCGATGCCCTGCCGGCTGCTGTCGGAACGGGCGAGCAGGGCGCCGTTGAAGGAGTGCAGCCGGATGGTGACGCCGAAGGCCTCGGCATAGCGGCGCGAGATGGTGACCAGGTATTCCGGGTTCAGCAGTGCCACCACGGCGCCGTCGAACTCGCCGCGCCCGTTGCGGACGGCCCGCGCCAGCGGGATGGACCACAGCCCGGTCTCGCTGATCGGCCGCGCGTTCGGCGCGGCGATGAAGCGCCCGCTCTCCGGCGTGCCGAGGCGGAGCTGCTGGCCGCCGAAGCGCAGGACGCGGAACCACTCGCGGTCGCCCAGGCTGAGGCCCGCCAGCCCCTCGGCCGTGGATTCCAGGATGGTCCCGCTCGCATCGGTCAGCACGACGCCGCGGAGCTGGGATATGTCGCGCAGCAGGTTGGAGCGCTGGCCCGTGAAGGCTTCGGCGCCACCCTCGGCCGTGCGCTCGGCGAGGTCGAGCAGGACGAGGTCCACCGTCTGCATGGCCCGCGTGAGCTGGTCGGCCAGCGCTTCCGACACGGATTGCGTGAGTCGCTCGGCTGCGGAGACGGCCTCGCTCCGGCCGCGGTACATGACGACCCCGTACACCGTGAGCAGGCATAGGATGACGAGCCCGGCCACAACCGCGTAAAGACGGCTCGGCCGGGGTGCGGCGTGAGCAGGCCCCGGCTCGGTGACGGCGGGAACGAAGGAGCGTCGGATGCTGTCGCGGATCGCTTTAAAGCGCATGGCTTTGGTTGTTATTGCAGGACTCGTCCCAATTTGCGAGGCATCGGCGCAAATTTCTCTTCCTCCACGGTTGGACGCGATCCGGGCCCGCGGCGAAATGCGAGTCTGCATCTGGCCTGACTATTTTGCCATCTCCTATCGGAACTCGCGCAACAGCGAACTCGAGGGCATGGACGTCGACCTCGCGCGGGTGCTGGCGGGGCGTTTATCCGCGCGGGTGGGCTTCGTCGAGACCAACTTCATGTCTTTCGTTGACCGGATCGAGGCGGGGGACTGCGACATCGCCATGATGGCGGTGGGCATCGTGGCGGCCCGGGCTCAGCGCATCGCCTTCAGCCGGCCCTACCTCGCGAGCCCCATCTATGCCGTGACGACGCGGGACAACACGCGCATCCGCAGCTGGGCGGACATCGACACGCCCGGCACGGTGGTCGCGGTGGCGGCGGGCACCATCCAGGAGCCGCTGATGGGCCGGACCCTGCGGCGGGCGGACATGCTGGTGGTGGCTCCGCCGCGCTCGCGCGAGGCGGAGATCCAGTCCGGCCGGGCGGACGTCTTCATGAGCGACTTTGCCTACACCCGGCGCATGCTGCTGATGCACGACTGGGCGCGGGTGATCGAGCCGCCCGACCGCTTCGGCGAGACGCTCTATGCCTGGGCGCTGCCGCTGAACGACCCGGCCTGGCTGGGTGAGGTGAACAATTTCCTCGGCGCGATCCGGGCGGACGGGACGCTGGCGCGAGTGGCGGCGAAGCACGGGCTGGGGCCGATTCTGATCCGCTGAAAGCGGATCAGAATCGAGTCTTTCTGTGCCCTCAGACTCGGGCGGCCGCGTCCGCGGCCTTTGCTTTGCCGCGCCGCCGGCGTACCCGGCCGGAAGGTGGAGTGGGCGGCGCCGGCCGCCGTGCGGCCGGAATGCTCCTGGCCGCTTTTCATCTGCGGACTTGCGCTGGTCGACTCCGACTCAGGCGACCGAGCCGGGATCCGTGTTCGCCCCACACACAAGCACGCCGACCTTCGCCCCCGCCGGCGGCACCCAGGCGCCGCTGAGCAGCGCGGCCAGCGCCGTCGCGCCGCCCGGCTCCGCCACGCTCACGCGAGGCGGAGATCCAGTCCGGCCGGGCGGACGTCTTCATGAGCGACTTTGCCTACACCCGGCGCATGCTGCTGATGCA
>JAQGHZ010000171.1 GCA_028291485.1 Rubritepida sp.
GCGCAGCCCGTCCTGCAGGACCGGCGCCACCTTCTTCACATGCCCGACGATGTCCATCTCGTCGTAGATCTTCAGCGTCTCGACCGCGACCGCGGCCGGCACCGGATGGCCCGAATAGGTGAAGCCATGGCCGAAGGTGCCGATGGTGGCCGAGCCGTCCGCCAGGCCCTGGTAGATCCGGTCGTTGATCAGGACGGCCGAGATCGGCAGGAAGGAGGCGCTCAGCGCCTTGGCGCAGGTCAGGATGTCCGGCTGGATGCCCATGCTCTGGCAGCCCCAGTACTCGCCGGTCCGCCCGAAGCCGCAGATGACCTCGTCGGCCACGAAGAGCACGTCGTGCTTCTTCAGCACGGCCTGGATCTTCTCGTAGTAGGTCGCGGGCGGGACCAGCACGCCGCCGGCGCCCATGACGGGCTCGGCGAAGAAGGCGGCGACCGTCTCGGGGCCTTCGCGCAGGATCAGCGCGTCGAGCTCCTCGGCGCAGCGGGTGGCGAACTGCTCCTCCGTCTCGCCCGGCAGGCCCTCACGGTAGTAATGCGGCGTCATCGTGTGGAGGAAGCCCGGGAAGGGCAGGTCGAACAGCTTGTGGTTCCCCGGCAGGCCCGTCACCGAGGCGGCGGCGGCCGTGATGCCGTGGTAGCCCTTGAGGCGGCCGATGATCTTCTTCTTCTCGGGCCGGCCGATGGCGTTGTTGAAATACCAGATCATCTTGATCGCGGTATCGTTCGCCTCGGAGCCCGAGTTGCAGAAGAACACCTTGCTCATCGGGCCCCCATTTGAAGACAGGGGCGCGCGCTCGATCAGCATCTCGGCCAGGTCGATCGCCGGCTCGTGGCTGCGGCCCGTGAAGGCGTGGTAGAAGGGCAGCTGCTTCATCTGCTTCGTCGCGGCTTCCACCAGCCGCTCATTGTCGAAGCCCAGCGAGGCGCACCAGAGGCCGGCCACCGTCTCGATGTAGCTGTTGCCCTGGTCGTCGAAGACCCGCACGCCCTTGCCACGGACGATCACCAGCGGACCGTTCTTCTCGTGGGCGCGGGCATCCGTCATGGGATGCATCAGGTTCGCGATATCGCGGGTGGCGTTGGAATTGCGCGGGGGGGTCATCGGGCCATCCTTGCAGAATCCTTGCACCCTACGCCTCCGGGTTCGGACTTGGAACCCGATCCGGTCCGCTTCCTGCTTCGCGCGCACCGGATTTCCGGGCATTCTCGCCCGCATGACCGAGATCAAGCCGCACGCTGCCCATTGGGGCTTCTTCGACGCGATCACCGAGAATGGCCGCCTGATCGGCGTCCGCCCCTTCGCGCAGGACCTGGTGCCGGCGACGCTGATCGAATCCGTCCCCGCCACGGTCCATAGCGAGGCGCGGATCGACCGGCCCTATATCCGCAAGGGCTGGCTGGAAGGCAGGCGCCGCGGCCATCTGCGCGGCGGCGACCCCTTCGTGCCGGTGAGCTGGGATCATGCGATCCGCCTCGTCGCCGAGGAGACCGCCCGCACCCGGGCCGAGCATGGCGATGCCGCGATCTATGGCGGCTCCTACGGCTGGTCGAGCGCCGGGCGTTTCCACCATGCCAAGAGCCAGCTCCAGCGCTTCCTGGGGATGGGCGGCGGCTACAGCTTTTCCGTGAATGCCTATTCCTATGCGACGGCGCAGGCGCTGATGCCGCACCTGATGGGCACCAACGAGGTCTTCCTGGGCCGGATGACGGATTGGGCGGCCATCGCCGAGAACGCGAAGTTCATGCTCTGCTTCGGCGGGCTGGCGGCCAAGAACGGCTATGTCACCTCCGGCGGTGCGGCCAACACTTATGGGCCGAACATGCGCGCGGCCGTCGCGGCGGGCGTGCAGATCGTGAACATCTCGCCCTACCGCGCCGACACGGAGGACGCGCTGGCGGCCGAGTTCGTGGCCATCCGGCCGAGCACCGACACGGCACTGATCCTGGCCATGATCCGCCATATCGTGAGCCTCGGCCGCGAGGACCGTGCCTTCCTGCAGACGCATTGCGTGGGCTGGGAGAAGCTGGAGCCGACGCTCGCGGATAAGACGCCCGAATGGGCCGAGGGCGTCACCGGCATCCCCGCCGCCACCATCCGCGAGCTGGCCGGGCGCTGCCTGGCCCAGCCGACCATGCTCACCGCCTCCTGGTCGCTCCAGCGCGCCGATTACGGCGAGCAGCCCTACTGGGCGTTGATCGCGCTGGCGGCGGCGCTGGGAAATATCGGCAAGCCGGGGCAGGGGGTGGCCTTCGGCTATGGCTCCTCCGGCGGCATCGGCAATCCGCGCAAGGAGATGCCGGGCATCTCGCTGCCGGCTTCGCGCAATCCGGTGAGCAACTTCATTCCTGTGGGGCGCATCACCGAACTGCTGGAACGGCCCGGCGGCACCCTCAAATACAATGGCCGCGAGCTGAACCTGCCGGACATCCGCATGGTCTGGTGGGCCGGCGGCAACCCCTTCCATCACCACCAGGACCTCAACCGCCTGCTGCGCGCCTGGTCGCACCCTGAAACCATCGTGGTGCAGGAGCCCTGGTGGACCGCGCTGGCCCGCCACGCCGACATCGTGCTGCCGGCCACCACCACGCTCGAGCGCAACGACATCGCCCATTCCTCGCGCGACCGCTTCGTGCGCGCCATGCATCAGGCGATCAAGCCGGTGGGGCTGGCCCGCAACGACCACGACATCCTGGCCGACCTCGCCGATGCCGGCGGCTTTCGCGACCGCTTCACCGAGCAGCGCGACGAGGGCGCCTGGCTGCGCCACCTCTACGGCCGCTGGCAGCAGGCCTGCGCGCGCATGGGCTTCGAGACGCCGGATTTCGACAGCTTCTGGGAATACGGCCATGTCGAGATGCCGCGGATCGAGAAGGGCGAGGGCTTCACGCAATTCGCCGATTTCCAGAAGGATCCGCAGACCCATCCGCTCGACACGCCCTCGGGCAAGGTGGAGCTCTGGTCCGAGACCATCGCCGGCTTCGGCCATGCCGACTGCCCGGGCATGCCGACCTGGATGGAGCCGCGCGAATGGCTCGGCAATGCCGCGCCGGACGAGCTGCACCTGCTGAGCTACCAGCCGCCGACACGACTGCACTCGCAGATGGACACCGGACCCATCGCGGCTCGCGACAAGATCCAGGGGCGCGAACCGCTGGTGATCCATCCCGAGGACGCCGCGGCGCGCGGGCTCCAGGCCGGGCAGGTGGTCCGCGTTTTCAACGCCCGCGGCGCCTGCCTCGCCGGCGTGCGGTACGACGACCGTCTCGCGCGCGGCGTGGTCCTGCTGGCCACCGGCGCCTGGTTCGACCCGCTGGAGCCCGGCGTGCCCGGCAGCCTCTGCGTCCACGGCAATCCCAACGTCCTGACCGCCGATATCGGCACCTCGACGCTCACCCAGGGCCCCTCCGCGCAATCCTGCCTCGTCCGCATCGAGGCCTGGGAGGGGCCGCTGCCGCCGGTTCGCGCCCACGTCCCCCCCGCTATGGAGGAGATGCCGGCATGATCTCCCGCCGCAGTCTTCTCGCCGCGCCGGCGCTGCTCCCGGCGGTCGCCACCGCGCAATCAGCCTTCCCGGTGCTGCAGGACGACACCGTCGCCCCCGGCTTCCGCCGCGGCGTGCTGATGCGCTGGGGCGACCGCGTGACCTTCGATGCCCCGCCCTGGGATCCCGGCACGGTCGATGCCGAGGGCGCCTCCGCGCAGTTCGGCTGGGACGCTAGGATCGCCGACATCGTCATCCCGCCGCTCGCCGCCGACCGCGTGCCGCGCGGCGTGCTGGCCATCGCGCATCCGACGGTGGAGGCCGCCATGGCCTTCCCGGGCGGCGTGGACCGGCCCGAGGCCGCCGGCGCCATGCAGGGCGCCTCGCTGCTCAACGTCGAGCTCCAGGCCGGCCGCTGGATCGTGATCGACGGCGGCTTCCAGTCGCGCCGGCTGACCGCCTTCAACCTGTGCCGCGTCAGCGGCCCGCTCGCGACCGAGACGGGCGGCGCGGTCCGCGGCCTCATCGCCGTGACCGGCGGCTGCGCGACCCCCTGGGGCTCGCTGCTGCTGACCGAGGGCGACCCGACGCCCTGGGTCCAGCGCCTCGGCCTCGGCCGCGAGGAGGCTTATGGCTGGCTCGTGGAGCTCGATCCGCTCGACCCGCAATCCATCCCGGTGAAGCACACGGCGATCGGCCGCTTTCCCAAGGCCGATGCCGCCGCGGCCGCGGCGCGCTCCGGCCAGGCGGTGGTCTTCGTCGCCGAGCGCGGATCGGGCGGCTACCTCTTCCGCTTCCTCTCCTCCGGCCCGGCGGCGGCCGGCGCGCCCCTGGAGGCCGGCTCGCTCGCCGTGGCGCAGTTGCAGGGCGGCCAACTCACCTGGGTCGCCCTGGCCGACGCCTCCAACCCGCCCGAATCCGCCCGCGCGGCCGGCGGCACGCCCCTCGACACGCCCTCCGGCCTCGCCAGGGATCGGACTGGCAACCGGCTGATCCTCTGCGGCGGGCTGGGCGCGATGTCGCTCCTGCCGGAGGGCGGCGACCCGGGCGCGGCCACCATGTCCGTGCGCCGGCACGACACGAGCGGGCTCGGCGCCGTCCGCACCGTGTCCGTCGATTCCAGCGGCGGGCTGATGCTCGGCACGGACATGGATGGCGTGGTGGGCCCCAAGGCGCAGACGCTCTGGCTCATGGACGATGCCGGCACGCGGCCGGTCTATGGCGCGGCCCGCGCGGCCGGGATCGGCGGCGCGGCGGCCTCGCCCGACGGGCGCGTCATCTTCACCGTCGCGCGCCGGCCGGGCGCTGAGCGGGGCGCGAGCTTCGAGCGGCCCTCGACGCGCTGGCCGCAATTCGAGCCGGGCGTACCGCCGCGCTCGGCGCTGCTGTCGCTCGCGCGCGGATGAAGCTGTCGGGCGGGCGGATCCTCGCCACCATCACGCCCTCCGGCAACACGGTGGTGGAGGCGGTGACGCAGGCCCTGCTGCGCGACCGGCTGGACGTGCTGCCCATCTTTTCCCGGATTCCGGTGCATGGCGGGAGCGATCCCTTTCCCGACGGCTACGACCTCGACAGCATGCTCCGTGCCGCCGAGCTGCTGAGCCATGCAAAGCCGGATGGCATTCTCTGGAACGGTAGCAAGGGTGGCGTGATCGGCCTGGAGCACGATTGGGATCTTTGCGAACGCATCACCGAGGCAACAGGCATTCGCTCCACCACCTCCGGCCTCGCGCTGGAGGCGGCGATGGCGCGCAAGCCGGTGCGGCTTGGCCTCGTCACGCCTTATAACGACGCCTATCAACGCCGGCTGATGGACGCCTTCGCCGCCCGTGGCTGGCTGGTGAGCGCGGAGGATCATCTCGGCCTCAGCGATAACCTCGCCTATGCCGCCGTATCGCGCGCGACGATCGAGGCCCAGGCGGAGCGCGTCGCGCCGCATTGCGACGTGCTGCTCGGCTGGTGCACCAACTACCCCTTGCCCGTCATCGGCATGGAGTTCGCCGGCAAGCCGGTCTGGGATGCGACGGTGCTGGGCGTGCAGGCGGCTCTGCACATGTTGGCGGCGTAATCCGGCACGCTTCCTGCTGATCCCTCCTCCTGTCCCGGAGGGCCCGCCATGCTTCGCTCCTTATTGCCGCTGCTCGCGTCATTCGCCTGCCTGATTGGCGGGCAAGCCTCGGCTCAGCCGGCCTGGCCCACCCGCCCCATCCGCATCGTCGTGACCTTCCCGCCGGGCGGCGCCTCCGACATCGTGGCCCGCGTGCTGGCCGACGCACTCGGGCCGAAGCTCGGCGCGCGGGTGGTGGTGGACAACCGGCCCGGCGCCGGCGGCACGCTCGCGGCGCAGCATGTCGCGACGCAGCCGGCCGACGGCTATACGCTGATGCTCTCCAACACGGCGCCCATCGTGACCTCGCCGCCGCTCTACCGCGCGCCGGGCTACGACCCGCTGACCTCCTTCACCCACATCGCCTATCTCGGCTCCACGCCGATGGTGGTGGTGACCAA
>JAQGHZ010000185.1 GCA_028291485.1 Rubritepida sp.
ATCGACCTCGTGCGCAAGGTGGTGGTGGCGCCGGGCGATCCGGTCTGGATCGAGGATCCCTGCTACCCCGCGCTGCGCGCCGCCATGGCCGCGGCGGGGGCGAAGATCATCCCGGTCCCCGTGGACGGGCAGGGGCTGCTGGTGAGCGAGGGCATCGCCGCCTCGCCGGCCGCCCGGCTCGCCTATGTGACGCCGTCCTCGCAATACCCGATGGGGGTGGTGCTCTCCATGGCGCGGCGCATGGAGCTGCTGGCCTGGGCGCGGCGCGCCGGCGCCTGGATCGTGGAGGACGACTACGACAGCGAGTTCCGCTACGCCGGCCGCCCGCTGGCGGCGCTGCAGGGCGTGGATGACGGGGGGCGCGTGATCTACATCGGCACCTTCAGCAAGGTGCTCTTTCCCGGCCTGCGGCTGGGCTACGCCGTGCTGCCGCCGGAGCTGCTGGAGCCGGTGCAGTCGGCGCGGCTGCTGTCGGACTGGCATCCGCCGGTCTTCCAGGAGGGTGTGGTGACCGACTTCCTCGCGGAGGGGCATTTCGCCCAGCACCTGCGGCGGATGCGGCAGCGCTACCGCCTCTCGCGCGACGCGCTGGTGGAGGCACTGCGGGAGACCTGCGGCCGTTTCCTCGATATCGAGGCGCCGGACCAGGGCCTCAAGCTACTGGCACGGCTGCGCCCGGGATGGCGGGACACGGAGGTCTCCGCGGCGGCCGAACGCGCGGGCGTGATCGCGCGTCCGGTGAGCCCGATGTTCATGGCGGAACGGCCGATCCAGGCGCTCATGCTCGGCTTCTCGGGGCATGAGCCGGGCGCGCTCCGGCATGCGGCACGGCTGCTGGCCGGCAGCGTCGAGGGGCTGAGGCCCCTCTGACGGAGGCTAGACCAACGCGTGATTCAGACCTTCGGCACCTATGCGCCTTCGGTCATCACGCTTTACCGCCCGCTGAGGATCCGCTCGACCAGCTGCTTCACCGTCGGCACGAAGCCGTTCGAGTAGAAGGGGTCCGACCCGAAGCGATAGGCATTGTGCCCGGCGAACATGAGGTTGTTCTCCAGGCTGCCGTCATGCGCGATGTCCTGCAGCGTCTTCTGGATGCAGAAGCTGCGCGGATCGGCCTTCTTGCCCGTGCTGAACTCCGGCCCGTGCTGCGTCCAGTTGCTGAAACGGCACTGGCTGAGGCAGCCCATGCAGTCCACCTGGTCCTTCACGATCTCGCGCGCATTCTCGGGCGTCACGAAGACCAGCGTGGAGTCCGGCGTGCGCAGTGCCTCGCTGAAGCCCTGGTTGGTCCAGGCGACGGCGTGCTCGCGATCGGCCGGGGTCAGCCAGGCGGCGCGCTTGCGCGGGCCCACGCCGAACTCGGCCGTGTGCTCGCCGATCGGCTCGCTGCTATAGGCCACCTGCCGCTCGCTGCGCCCCTCGAGGTCCTGGAGGAACTCGTTGCGCACGGCCGACGAGTAGAAGCCCGTCGGCGAGAAGGGCTGCAGCAGCACGTCGCCCGGCTTGAGCGCGGTCAGGCGCTGCTTCCAGGCCTCGCTGACCGGGCTTTCCTTCGTCAGCAGCGGCCGCGTGCCGAACTGGAAGGCGATGGGGCCGAGCTCGGGATTGTCGATCCAGTCGTCCCACTCCTCGAGCCACCAGACGCCGCCCGCCATGATGATGGGCGTGTCGTCCAGGCCGAAGGAGCGCATCTGCTCGCGCAGCTTGCGGACGCGATCGTAGGGTGCCTCGGGGCGCTTGGGGTCCTCGCCGTTGGACAGGCCGTTATGGCCGCCGGCGAGCCAGGGATCCTCGTAGACGACGCCGCCCAGCCAGTCGCTGACCTTGGAATAGCTGCGCTTCCACAGCGCGCTGAAGGCCCGGGCCGAGCTGACGATCGGGTAGTAGTGCACGCCGAACTCGCGCGCGATCTCCGACAGGCGATAAGGCATGCCGGCGCCGCAGGTGATGCCGTTGATGAGGCCCTTGGCCCCCTCCAGCACACCGCGGATCACGCGCTCGGCGCCGCCCATCTCCCAGAGGATATTGGCGTGGATGCGGGCGCCCTTGCCGCCGACCTCGCGGGCCTCGCGCGCCTGCGCGATGCCGCCGGCGATGCCGTAGGCCACGAGCTCCTCATGGCGATCGACGCGGGTCCGGCCGGCATAGGTCTGCCGGATGGTCCGGCCCTCGGGGTCGTAGCTGTCGGCATTGACGGCGGAGAAGGTGCCCACGCCACCGGCCGCGGCCCAGGCCCCGGCGGTCAGGCCGTTGCTCACGGCGACGCCTTTGCCGCCCTCGACAATGGGGAGCACGTCCACGCCGCCCATCCGGATGCTATTGATCGCCTTCACCGTCCGCCGTTCCTGCCGCCCATATTTCTGGATGTGACACTAGCACGAAATCGCCTGGCGCAAGCGGCGCCAGGCGAGATATGGGGTGTGCCGGCCGGGATCAAAGCGATTCCGGCCGTCTCACCGGTCAGTCGCGGCGCGGGGGACGGCGCTCGCGGCCGCCACGATCGTCGCGGCCAGTGCCCTCGCGGCGGGGGCGATCCTCGCCCTCGCCCGGCTCGCGCGGACGGCGCTCGCCGACCTGCTCGCTGATATCCGCGCCCGTGGCCTGGTCGACCACGCGCATGGAGAGCTTCACCTTGCCGCGGTCGTCGAAGCCGATGACCTTGACCTTCACCGCATCGCCGTCCTTGACGATGTCGGTGGTCTTGTTCACCCGCTCGTTGGCCAGCTCGCTGATGTGCACGAGACCGTCCTTGGCGCCGAGGAAGTTCACGAAGGCGCCGAACTCGGCGGTCTTCACCACCTTGCCGTTGTAGATGGCGCCGATCTCGGCCTCGGCCGTGATGCCCTTGATGCGGTCGATCGCGGCCTGGGTCGCCTCGGGGTTGGTCGACGCGATCTTGATCGTGCCGTCATCCTCGATGTCGATCTTCGTGCCGGTCTGCTCGACGATCTCGCGGATCACCTTGCCGCCCGTGCCGATGACTTCGCGGATCTTGTCCTTCGGCACCTGGATCACGGTGATGCGCGGCGCGGTGGCCGCCATCTCGCCGCGGGCGCCGCTGATGGCCTTGGCCATCTCGCCGAGGATGTGGAAGCGGCCATCCTTGGCCTGGCCCAGGGCCGTCTTCATGATGTCGAAGGTGATGGACGTGATCTTGATGTCCATCTGGAGCGCGGTGATGCCCGCTTCCGTCCCGGCCACCTTGAAGTCCATGTCGCCGAGGTGATCCTCGTCGCCCAGGATGTCGGAGAGCACCGCGAAGCCGCGATCCTCCTTGATCAGGCCCATGGCGATGCCGGCCACCGGACGAACCAGCGGGCAGCCGCTGTCCATCAGTGCGAGCGAGGTGCCGCAGACCGTCGCCATCGAGGAGGAGCCGTTGGACTCCGTGATCTCGGACACGATGCGCATCGTGTACGGGAACTTGTCCTTCTCGGGGAGCACCGGGTGGATCGCGCGCCAGGCGAGCTTGCCATGGCCGATCTCACGACGGCCGGGCGAGCCCATGCGGCCCGTCTCGTTCACGGAGTAGGGAGGGAAGTTGTAGTGCAGCATGAAGTTCTCGCGGTACTCGCCCGCGAGGGCGTCGATGATCTGCTCGTCCTGGCCGGTGCCCA
>JAQGHZ010000187.1 GCA_028291485.1 Rubritepida sp.
CCGTTGAGCCACGGCGATTTGTCGAAATCCATCGGCGCCGGGTAGCCCTTGTCCTCGCCAGTGCAGGTGTCGACCAGGATGGTGTGCCTGGGCGTGCGCACCACGAAGGTCTGGTAGGTGATGACCATCTTGCCGGAGGATTTCTCGAAGACCTCGGGCTCCAGCTGGGCGATGTCCGCGGCCTTGGCGGCGGTGTCGTAGCCGAGGAAGAAATCCTCGGGACGGCGCCAGGGGCCGTCGCGCTCGATGACGCTGGTGATGGCGACGTCGCCGATCTGCAGACGCTTCATGGAATTTCCGCTCCCTTATTCGGGAGCATCCTGGATCGGTCCGGCGCCATCGTCCAGACGAGCGCGGACAGCCTTCGCGAGCCGGTCGAACTCGGCGACCGACAGCTCCTCCGCCCGCCGCTCGCCGGCGATGCCGCATTCGGCGAGCAGCGCCTCGGCCGAGCCCAGCGACTTCAGCGAGCCGCGCAGCATCTTGCGCCGCTGTCCGAAGGCGGCGGCCGTGACGCTCTCCATTGCGCGAAACAGCGCGGGTTCGGGCTGCTCCGCATGTGGGGTCACGATCACCACGGCCGAATGCACCTTCGGCGGCGGCCGGAACGCGCCGGGAGGCAGGCGGATGCCGATGGCGCAATGCGCCACCCACTGCGCCAGCACCGCGAGGCGGCCGTAATGCTCCGTGCGCGGCGGCGCCACGATGCGCAGCGCCACCTCCTCCTGGAACATGAGCGTCATCCGCTCCCAGGATCCGGCGTGCCGCAGCCAGCCGATCAGTAGCGGCGTGCCGACATTGTAGGGAAGATTGGCGACGACCTGGCGCGGCGCCGGCAGCGCCGTGCCGTCGAACTTCATCGCATCCTGCTGGAGTACGGTGAGGCGCCCCGGGAATGCGGCATCCACCTCGGCCAGCGCCGCCAGGGCGCGCGGGTCGAGCTCGACGGCGGTGAGATGCGCCAGCGGCGTGGCCAGCAGCGCCCGCGTCAGCCCGCCCGGACCTGGGCCCACCTCCAGCACATGCCGCCCGGCGAGGTCGCCCGGCAGGCGGGCGATCCGCGCGCAGACCGTCTCGTCCAGGAGAAAATGCTGGCCGAGCGCCTTGCGCGCATCCAGCCCGAAGCGACCGACGACCTCCTTGAGCGGGGTCAGATCAGGCACGCGTCTCGATCACGGCGCGCCGGCGCAGCTCGCGCTGGAGCTGGCGGGCCAGGACCTCCACGCGATCGCGCAGGATCTGCTGGCGGGCCGCGTCGGTGGTGAACTCCTCCTGCGCCGCCTGCTCGCGCGAGCAGACCATGAGGATGAGGATGCCGTCCGGCGAGATGACCGGCTGGCTGGGCCGGCCGATCGCCAGCGACGCCAGCATCTGCCGCAGCGGCGGCGGGTTCAGGCTCTCGAGCCGGATCGGGCCGGGATCGGCCGGGCGGTCGCTGGTGCGCGGCTGCGCGTCCATCTGCTCGCAGCCGCGCAGCGTCTGCGACAGGCGCTGCGCCCGCTCCAGGATGGCGCGATGCGCATCCGTCGGCGCCTGCGGGTCGAGCCGGGTGGCGAAGGGCAGGAAGATCTGGCGGATCGAGAGCGCGGTGGAGTTCTGGATCCGCCCGCCCTCGCGCTTGCCGCGCAGGGTGATGATCTGGAAGCCGCCCGCCACGCGGATGGCGTTGCTGATCGCGCCGGCCGGCATGCGGTCGACGATCGCCGCCACCTCGGGATCGAGCTGGGCCGAAGTCACCCAGCCCAGGTCGCCGCCCTGCACCGCAGTCTGCGCCTGGCTGAACTGCGTGGCCACCACCGGGAAAGGCGAGCCACGGCGAAGCTGGCCCACGACCTCGTCCACGAAGCGGTTGACCTCACCTTCGGTGGAGGGGTCGTCCACGGGGATGAAGACCTCGCTGACGAGGTACTCCGTCTGGCCCTGGCGCGCGCGGTGGTTGGCGATGGCGCCCTGGATGTCCTGCTCGCTGATCTCGGCCAGCGGGCCCAGCATCTGGCGCAGCAGCCGGCCCCAGCCGATCTGGGCGCGGACCTGGTCGAACAGCACGCGCGGCTGGATGCCGGCGCCGCGCAGCTGTCCCCGCAGCATCCCCTGGGGCATGCCGTTGCGCCGCTCGATGTCGCCGAGGGCCTCGGCGATGTCGTTGTCGCTCACCGCGATGCGCCGCCGCTGGATCTCCTGGATGCGCAGCTTCTCGTCGATGGCGAGGCGCAGCACCTGGGGCCGCAGCCGGTCCAGGACCTCGGGCGAGATCGCGACGCCCGTGTTCATCGCGAAGAGCCGCGCGCGGGAATTCACCTCGGCCTGGGTGACCACGTCGCCATTGACCACCGCCAGGATGCGGTTGCTGCCGGGAGCCGTCCCTGGAGCGGGAGCCGCCGCCGGCGGCGTGGCCGCGGGGAGGCGTTGCGCCTCCACGGGAAAGGCCCCGAGACACAGGATCGGGGCCAGCAGGACGGCGAGGAACGGGGTACGGGGCATGATGCGATGTCTCATAATGCAGATTCCCCGGGGGGCAACCGGCGGTTGGGGTCAATCTGCATATGCAACGCCTCTCCCGCCCCTCAGATGGCGCGGAAGAAGTAGTCGCCCACCGTCTTGAAGCCAACCCGGACCAGGAAGACGGTGTTGCCGACGAAGTTCTGGTGTGTGGTAAGGTCCTGGGCGTAGCGCCGCATGAGGCGGCCTTCCACGATGAAGCACTCGTCCTCGTAGCCGACCAGGGCCTGGACCAGCACCGGCCGCTCCAGCTTCAGGTCGTAACGCATCGTGGCATTGGCGCGATAGATGCCGCCGCCCGGGCTGCGGTATTCCCCGCCGCCGCCGAAGGAGACCTCGTTGCGGCCCTGGTCGTTGGCGAAGAGCAGCGGCTGCGGGAGCTGGTACATGTAGCCGGCGCTGACATAGGTGCCCTGCAGCGGCCCGATCCGGCCCATCTGGAGGCTGGCGACCGCCTCGCTCGCGCGGTGCTGGCCGGATTCGCTGTCCAGCCGGGCACGGCCCAGGATCTCGACCCAGGAGACCGGCGAGAAGGTGACCCGGCCCACCCAGTCCGAGGCACGACGGTCCAGCCCCTGGCCGACCGGCAGGTTGTTGGTGCCGGCGATGCGGTAGGACCGGCCGATCAGCCCCTCGATGCGGCCGCCGTTCACGAAATTCCAGCTGGAGCGCAGCGCGGCGTCGACGCGCGTGCCGCCCTCGAGCCGGTCGCGGCCCGAGAAGCGGCTGAGGTTGAACAGGTTCGCGTCGGTGAACTCGAAGTCGAGGCTGTCCTCGTTCGGGAAGCGCAGCTGGTGGCCCATGTTCGGCCCGGTGACGAACTGGACGCGCGGCTCGATCAGCTGCGTGCCCCATTCGCCGGCGGAGCGCATGAAGGGCATGCGCCAGTCCAGCGCCGCCCGGAAGTTGGCGTTGACGTGCGTCCCGTTGGCGGCCGGCAGGTTGGTGGGCGAGATGTCCTGGCCGCCGGCATAGTAGCCGAGGACGTCGGTCTGGCCGCGCGCGGTCCAGACGCCGCCGAAGCCGTCATGCATGGGCCGCTCCCAGGTGGAGCGGGTGGCGATGCGCTGGCTGAAGGTGCCGACCTCGCGGGTCAGCCCCAGCAGGCCGATATCGGAGGTGAGCCAGCCGCCGGCGATCTGCTTGCGCGGCGCGTATTCGAAGATCGCATTGGGCGCGACGTAGGGGACGCGGGTGGTGTCGTCGGTGCTGCGCAGGCCCTGGTACATGCGGCTGTCGATGCGGGCATAGGCCTCGGTGCCCCAGAAGCCCTCCGCATAGACCTGGCTCGCGAGCACGCGGCGGTACTCGAAGCGGAAGGTGCGCAGGTAGGAATCGCTGGAGGCCCGGTTCAGGTCGAAGCCGACCCGCCAGTTCTCGTCGATGTTGAAGCGCCCGCGCGAGAAGATATGGCCGGACAGCCCAGGCGAGATCTGCTCGTTGGCGCCGACGCCGAGTCGCGTGGCGGCTTCGTTGTCGAAATAGCCGATCGAGCCCTGGATCTGCAGCTCGCCGTTGTTGAAGCGGCGGCGGTACTCCGCGCCGAGATTCGGCAGCACCTTCTGCGCCACGGTCGGCGTGATCAGCAGGTCGGACTGCTCGTCGATCGCCCAGAAATACGGCGTCTGCGCGAAGGCGCCGAGGAAGCGCGTGTAGCCCATCGTCGGGAAGAGGAAGCCCGAGGCGCGCGGCGTCTGCGGGTCGGGATGCGAGAAGAAGGGCGTGTAGAGCACCGGCACGCCGCCGATGCGGATCGTGGCGTCGCGATAGGAGATGCGTTGCGTATTGCGGTCCTGCGTCGCGATGCGCGCGCTCATCGTCCAGAGCGGCGCGCGCGTCGGGTCCTCGGCGCAGAGGTTGCAGGAGGAATAGACCACGCGGGCGATGTCGTTGATCGTCCCCCCGGTGCGGCGCAGCCCGGTGCCGGCCATGCGCGCGTTCTGCGCGAGGCGGGCGCGGACCTCGGTCAGCACGCCATCGCGGAAGCCTTCGCCGAGCTCGGCCTCATCGGCGTAGTAGACCTGACCGTCGGCCTCGATGATCTGGACGTTGCCCTGCACCACGGCGATGCGGGTGTTGCGGTCGTAGGTGAAGCTGTCGGCGCGCAGGAAGCGGCCGCCCTGCCAGGCTTCGACATGGCCGCGGGCGATCACGCGTTCCCGGTCGCGGTCGTATTCCACCTCGTCCGCGGTGAAGGTGACCGGCTCCTGGGTGGCGGGTCCCGCGCGAGGAGTGGCAGGGGCGGCCGGCGCCGCCTCGGCCGGCCGTGCCGCAGCCTCGGCCGGGTTGAGCGGCGGCGGGGAGAGGCTCCGCAGCGTGTCGCCCATCTGCTGGGGGTCGGAATAGATGGAGCTCGAACTCGGCTGCGCGTCCGAGCCCACCGGCACGACGAGCGCGAGCAGCAGCGCGGCCACGAAGCCCGCATCCCGCCAGGCCCGGCGGCTGAGGCGGAGCCCGAGTTGCAGGGCGTGGTGGCGCCGAAGCCTTCGGCGCGCGAAACGGGGCAGGCCGGGACGGCGGGCGGGGGGCGGACGCTGCATGGCGTTACCCATCCTCCAGATGAAGCAGCAACGCCAGAGCCAGGAGCAGCCCCGCGGCCGTCGGCACCCAGGCCGCGAGCCAGACGGGCAGCGTCCCCGCCTCGCCGAACTGACCGGTGATGCGGTCCAGCACGAAGAGTCCGAAACCGGCCGCGACGCCCGCCGCGATGCTCTGCGCCACGCCGCCGCGCCGCGTGTTGCGCATGGAGAAGCCCGCCGCCAGCAGCGCCATGGTCATGGCCAGCGCCGGCGTGCTCAGCATGGACTGGAACTGCAGCTGGTGCCGCAGCGCCGAGAATCCCGCATGCTCCAGCACCGCGATGAATCCCGGCAGCGCCCAGAAGGAGAGCGTGTCGGGCGAGGCGAAGCTGTTCTCGATGCGGTCCGGCGTGAGGTCGGTCGGCAGGTCGATGGTGGTGGCCGGGCGCGGCAGCCGGTCCGCCCCGAAGAGCACGGCGTCCTGCAGGACCCAGCGGCCGGGCGCCAGCCGCGCATGCGGCGCCTCGATCCGGCCGAGGCTCAGATCCCCGGCGGAGAGCCGCCAGACGGTCACGTCGGCCAGGACGAACTCGGCCGTCCGGTCGGTGCCGAGCAGCCGCGCCGGCCGGCCGGACAGGACGGCTACGCCGTTCGGGTCCAACCCGCGATCCGCCTGGCGCAGCCAGAGCCGCCCGCCGGCCAGGGCCGTCACGCCGCCGCCCGCGCGCAGGAAGGAGGCGTCCAGCCGCTCCGCCCGCGCCAGCATGGCCGAGGAGATCGGCGAGACCGCCATGATGGCCGTCGCCCCGAAGAGCATGGCCACGATCACCGGGCCGGAGAGGAAGCCCCAGGCCGAGATGCCGGCGGCGCGCGCCACGATCAGCTCGGAGGAGCGCGTGAGCCGCCAGAAGGCGACGATGCCACCCAGCAGGATCGCGAAGGGCATGATCTGCATGCCCACGAAGGGCATGCGCAGCCCGGCGATGGAGGCCACGAGGCCGAAGGTCGCGTCGGGCCGCGTGGCGGCGCGGCGCAGCAGCTCGATGAAGTCGAACATCGAGACCAGCAAGGTCAACGCCAGCAGCATGGCCGCCGTCGCGGTCAGGAAGTGCCGGCCGATATAGAGGGTGAGGGTGCGTGCGACGATCATCGGGCGTAGCCGCGGATCTGCGTCGGCACGCCGGGCATGCCCGAGATCACCCAGGCCGAGATCATCCCCGGCAGCAGCGCATGCGCCCAGATCAGCGGCAGCAGCGCCGACTGCCGCGCCGCCACATTGCCGATGCCCAGGCCCAGCGCCAGCAGGCCCACCATCAGGATGCAGCCCGCGAAGAGGTGGAAGCCGCCGCCGAAGCGCCGGAACTGGCCGGTCAGCGCCACGGCGAGGGCCAGGAGCGAGAAGCTGATCGCGGTGACGGGGCCGCTCAGCCGCTGATGCGCCTCGGCCAGGAAGCGGCCGCGGTCGCGGATGGAGACGCCTTCCTCCGGATTGAAGAGCTCGCCGAGGCTGCGCTCCTGCGCGTTGCGGAAGCGCTGGCCCTCGGCGCGGTTGGCGCGGGCGAGGTCCAGGCTGTTCTCCTGGAAGGAGAGCACCGAGAGGCGCAGCGTGCTGCTGCCGTCGGGCTGCATCACGCGCTCCACCTGCTGGCGCTGGCCGTTGAACAGCGTCACGCGCGGCCCCTGCGGCGTGGAGGTGATGCGGCCCGTCTCGGCGATGATGGTGACCGGCGCGCCGCGCTCGCGGGCGTCGTGCACCAGGATGCCGCGGAGCGTGCCCTGCGAGTCGCGGTCGCGCGCATAGACGGTGAGGTCGTCGCCCACCGAGCTGAACACGCCCTCCTGCAGCAGCAGGCCGGCCATCTCGTTGCGGATCTCGAACTGCCACTCGCGGAAGGCCTCGTGCGAGGCGGGCGTGATCCAGATGTTGAGAATGAAGCAGACGCTCATCGCCAGGGCCGAGATGCCCATCGCCGGCTTGGCGAGCTGCCAGTTCGAGAGCCCGGCCGCGCGCATCACCACCAGCTCGCGGTCCGAGGAGAGGCGCACGTAGGTAAAGAGCGTCACCACGAAGGCCGTGATGGGCAGGATCACGCCGAAGAAGCTCGGCAGCAGCAGGCCGGTCAGCTCGAGGAAGACCCAGATGGAAAGGCCGCGGTCCAGCACCAGCTCGATGAAGCGCAGCGACTGCGTGAGCCAGACCAGCGCGGCCAGGCCCACCGTCACGGCAATCAGCGACAGTCCCAGCTGTCGCATGATGTAGGCATCGATCCGCTTCATGGCGTGCGGGCCATCAGGGCAACACCTTGCCGGGGTTCATGATGCCCTTCGGGTCCAGCGCCGCCTTGATCGCCTGCATGGTGGCGAGCTCCGCGCCGCCGCGCCAAGCCTCCATCATGTCGGTCTTGAGGCGGCCCACGCCGTGCTCGGCGCTGAAGCTGCCGCCGAGGTCGCGCACGATGGCGTTCACGCAATCCATGATGTCGTGCGAACGGGCGAGGAAATCGGCGGCCGCCATCTGAGGCGGCTGCTCCAGGTTCATGTGGATGTTGCCGTCGCCCATATGGCCGAAGGGCACGGGGCGGCTGCCGGGGATGAGGGCCACCAGGTCGGCCGAGGCGCGGCGGATCAGCTCGGGGACCGAGGAGACCGGCACGGAGACATCGCTCTTCACGCTGGCGCCGGCGCGCTTCTGCGCCTCCGGATGCTCCTCGCGCAGGCGCCAGATGGCGGCGCGCTGGGCCTCGGATTCCGCCAGTGCCGCGTCCAGCACCTCGCCCGCCTCCATAGCGGCCTCCAGCACCTGCTCGAGCAGCCCGCGCAGGCCGGCGCCCTCGTGGGAGGCGGAGAGGTCCACCAGGACGAAATGGTCGAAACCCGCGGCGACGGGCAGGGTCGCGCCCTCGATATGGTCCATCACCAGCCCCATGCCGGTTCCGGACATGTATTCGAAGGCCCGCACCGCGCCCTCGTCGGCGGCGCGGAAGCGGCGGAACAGTGCCAGCGCGGCGTCCTCGGAGGGCACGGCGCAGAGCGCCGTCGCCGTCTCCTTCGCGGCCGGGAAGAGGCGCAGCACGGCGGCCGTGATGATGCCGAGCGTGCCCTCGGCGCCCACGAAGAGGTGGCGCAGCGCGTAGCCCGTATTGTCCTTGCGCAGCCGGCGCAGGCCATTGATGACCCCCCCGTCCGGCAGCACGACCTCGAGGCCCAGCATCAGCTCGCGCGCATTGCCGTAGCGGACGGTGGTGTTGCCGCCGGCATTGGTGGAGAGCAGCCCGCCGATCATCGCCGAGCCCTCGGCACCCAGGCTGAGGGGGAAGAGCGTGCCGTGCTCGGCCGCCACCTGCTGGGCCTTGGCCAGCACGAGGCCGGCCTGGACCGTCATGGTCATGTCGGCCGCGTCCACGTCGATCACGCGGTTCATGCGGGCGAGGCTGAGGATCACCTGGTTGGGCTTGGCCTCCGGCGTGGCGCCGCCGACCATGGAGGTGTTCCCGCCTTGCGGGACGATGACGATGCCGCGCTCCGCGCAGAGTCGCACGCAGGCCGCGACCTCCCCGGTGCTCGCCGGGCGCAGCAGGGCCATGGCCTGGCCGCGGTACAGGCCGCGCCAGTCGGCAAGATAGGGCTCCAGGTCGGAATCCGCGGTCAGCACTCCGTTGGGGCCGAGGATGGCACGGAAGGCGTCGATCAGTCCGGAGGGGCGAAGGTCGTCAGGCATCGAGGGATTATAGCCGGGCGCGGGGATCACTCCATCCTCCCTGTGGTGACGGTGCGCGACAATCTGCGGCGACAGGCTGCGATGACGGGCTTTCGGGATTGCGGGGGGGGCCGGAGTTGCTAAAAAAGTCAGACGCATCCTCGGATTGAAACAACCGCCATGGCTCCCGGACGCATCGTCGGTACTCTCGTCGTCTTCGTCGTCTTTGCCGTGGGCGGATTTGCCCTGGTGAACTGGTGGCAGAAGCCGCGCGGCCCGGCCCCGGGCAACAGCTACTACCAGTCGTCCACCGATCCCCGCGTGATCAACCGGCTCGAGGGCTGCGAAGGCTTCAACGCCTCGATCGACGAGGCCATCGCGCTGCAGAACCGCATCGGCCATCCCCACAATTCCGAGCGCCTGCGTCCCCTCAAGCGCGATTGCGCCGGCGAACAGCAGGAGCACTACCGCGCTGTCGCGCGATAGTTGATGGGTATGTTATAACGCCATCAATCGCGGGGTGCCGCGGCGCGGGCCAGCCGATCCCGAATCGCCGCGCCCAGCCCCTCCTGGGGAATCGGCATGGCAGCGATGCCGCGCAGTCCCGAGGCGTCCAGCCTCCGCAGCCCCGAAAACAGCCGCGAGGCCGCTTCGCGCAGATCGCCCGCCGCGGAGAGCTGGTAGATGGTCCCGGCACCAGCCAGGGCCGGGCCGAAGGCCAGCAGCGCCTCGTCGGCGGCGACCTCCGTCGCGTCGAGTCGCACCGGCAGCGCGGGCGCGTAGTGCGACAGCATCATTCCCGGGCTGCGCAGCGGGCGTCCGGCCGCCGCGCTGAGCGGGATGGCCCGGCCCACGGGCCCGATCACCGCCTCGATGGCCTCCACCGGCACCCCGCCCGGGCGCAGCAGCGCCGCCCCGCCGGCAGCGAGGTCGAGCACGGTGGATTCCACGCCCACCGGGCAGTCCCCGCCCTCCAGCACCGCGGCGATCCGGCCGGAGAGCTCCTCCATCACATGGGCCGAGGTGGTCGGACTCACCCGGCCGGAGCGGTTGGCCGAGGGCGCCGCCACGGGCGTGCCGGCCGCGCGCAGCAGCGCGAGCGCGCCCTCATGGGCCGGAACCCGCACCGCCAGCGTGTCGAGCCCGGCGCCAGCCAGCAGGTCCACCCGGCAATCGGCCCGGCGCGGCAGGACCAGGGTGAGCGGGCCGGGCCAGAAGGCCTCGGCGAGGGCGCGGGCGCGGTCATTGGGGCGGACCTCGGCCCAGGCGGATTCGGCGTCGGGGAAGTGGCAGATCAGCGGGTTGAAGTGCGGCCGGCCCTTGGCCTCGAAGATGCCGGCCACGGCCTTGCCGTTCCGCGCGTCGGCGCCGAGGCCGTAGACCGTCTCGGTCGCGAAGGCGACGAGCTCGCCGGCACGGATCAACGCCGCGGCGTCCAGCGGGTCGTCGAGGAGGACGGTCATCGGGTGGCCTTCATACGCGCGGCATCGCGCCCCAGGCCACGAAGCCGGGGTTCCGGTAGCCCGGCTTGCCGTAGGTCAGCGGCTCGCCGGCGGCGTCCACGACACGTCCGCCGGCCGCCTCCAGCAGGGCCTGCCCCGCCGCCGTGTCCCATTCCATAATGCCGGAACTGAGCCGCGGCATCACATCCGCCCGGCCCTCCGCCATCCACGCAAATTTCAGCGCCGACCCCATCCGCGTCGTCCGCGCGATGTGCAGGTCCCG
>JAQGHZ010000197.1 GCA_028291485.1 Rubritepida sp.
GTCATGCCGTAGGAGGTGTGCAGGTGCCGCTTGAGCATCTTCAGCTTTTTGCCGTCCTCGAGGCAGATCAGATAGTCCGGCGTGATGGATCTCCTCACCGGCACGGCCGGCGCCTGCGGGGGGGCGGCGGCCTCCTTCGGCATCGCGGCGGTCCCCAGCGTCGTCAGCGTGCGATGCACGTCCCTGATCAGCCCGGGCAGATCGGTCGCCGACACAACGTTGTGGGACACGTGCGCCGAGACGATCTCGGCGGTGATGCCCAGCAGATCGTCGGCAGGGTGGGTGTCGGGCATAGAACTACTCCATCGGTGATCTGAGGATTGCGCACCGGGTGATTACGCACCGGGTGATTGCGAACCGGGCAATTGCAAACCGGGAAATCGCGCACCGGGAAATGTGCACGTGGCGTCGGCATATTGCGTCAACGTTTGGCGACCAGGGTAGGAGGCAAAGAAAAGGCCACGCGGGCCGGGGGGCGACCCGCGTGGCTCAGTGTCCCGGACCCCCGAAGAGAGGGGGGAAGGGGGTCCGGGCAGTTCGTCGGAGAGCGATCGCCCTTCCAGTTCCAGGCGTCAGCCCCGCGCGGGGATCTGCACTGCCACGAAGGCGCTCTGGCCCTGACGGATGATCCGCAGCGCGACCGCGGCGCCGGGCTGGCGCCCGGCCTCACGGATCGCCGTCGCGACCGCGTTCACGTCGGCCACGTCACGGCTGCCCACGCTCACGATCACGTCACCCTCGCGCAGGCCGGCCTCGGCGGCCGGGCTGTCCGGGCGGACGCTCGCGACCACCGCGCCGCGGGCATCTTCCGGCAGGTTCAGCGCCTGCCGGGCCTGCTCGTCGATCGGAGCCAGCGCCACGCCCACCGGGCCGCCGCGCTGCTGCTCGCGCTCGCCGCGCTGGCCGGCCTTGCCGCCACGGGCGGCGGGAGTGCTGTCGCCGTCCTGCAGCGCGACCAGGGTCACGCTCAGGTCGCGGCTCTGGCCTTCGCGCTGTACGGTCAGCTGGACCGTGCTGCCCGGGCGGCTCTCGCCGATCAGGCGGGCCAGGTCCCGCGGGTTGGCCACCGCCGTGTCGCCGACCCTGGTCACCACGTCGCCGGCGCGCAGGCCGCCGCGGGCGGCAGGGCTGTCCGGCTGGATCGCGGCGACGATCGCGCCCTCGGGCCGCGACAGACGCATGGCGCTGGCCAGGGCCGGCGTCAGGTTCTGCGTCGTGGCGCCGAGGAAGCCGCGCTCCACATGGCCGTTGGCCTCGATCTGCGTCACCACCTGGCGGACCATGTCCGACGGGATGGCGAAGCCGATGCCGACCGAGCCGCCGGTGGGCGAGAAGATCGCCGTGTTCACGCCGATCACCGAGCCGTCCAGGGCGAAGAGCGGGCCGCCCGAGTTGCCGCTGTTGATCGAGGCGTCGATCTGCAGGAAGTCGTCATAGGGGCCCTGGCCGATGTTGCGGCCGCGCGCCGAGACGACGCCCGTGGTCACCGTGCCGCCCAGGCCGAAGGGGTTGCCCACGGCCACCACCCAGTCGCCCACGCGGGCATGGGCGCTGTCGCCGAGCTCGAGGAAGGGCAGCGGGGCGCCGGCGTCGATCTTCAGCACGGCGATGTCGGTGCGCTCGTCGCGGCCGACGATGCGGGCCGGCAGCTCGCGGCCGTCCTCCAGCGTCACTGTGACGGAGCCGGCGTCGCGGACCACGTGGTTGTTGGTCACGATGGTGCCGTCGGCCTTCACGACGAAGCCCGAGCCGAGGGCACGGCCGCCGCGCTGGCGCTGCTCGCCACCCTGGCCGCCCTGGCCGCGCTGGGGGGCCTGGTCGCCGAAGAAGCGGCGGAACATCTGGTCCTGCTCGCTGCCCTCGGGAAAGGGCGAGCGGGCGGACACGTTGGCCGCGCGCTCGGTCGCGGTGATGGTCACGACGGCCGGGCGGACGCGGTCCACGAGGTCGGCGAAGCTGGGCAGGGCGATGGCCGCCGCACGGGCGACGGGGGCCGGGTTGATGGGGGCCTGCTGCGCGCCGGCCGAGCCTTCCCAGAAGGCGAGGGAGCCGAGCGCGGTGCCGGCCATGAGGATGGCGGCAAAGCCGGCGCGGCGACGGCGGGTGGTGGTGGAAGTCGTCGTCATGAAGCGTCTCCAATTCGTCGGTGTGTGGGAATCAGCCCGTGTTGACGAAGCGGACCTTGGGCCTTGAACGCTGGAGGCGACGGGGAGCGACCATGACAAGTTCGTCAGAGTTGCTTCGCCCTCAAACGCCGGGCGGAGTTTTTGTCGTGCCCTCAGGCGCCGGGCGGCCGCGTCCGCGGCCTTGGCTTCGCCGCGCGACTGTTGCGACGGTTGTGAGCCCATTGGGCGGCGTCGGCCGCCTTGCGGCCGGATTCTCGGTGGGACTGCTCGATTTCAGGCGGGCGTGCTTCCCTCAGAGAGCCAGCTTCAGCCGGACCCTGAGGCCCCGCCCGCCCGCCCCTTCCTCCAGGACCAGCGTGCCGTCGTGCGCCCGCGCCGCCGCCGCGACGAGCGCGAGGCCAAGGCCGGTGCCCGGCATGGAGCGGCTGCGGTCCAGCCGGTGGAAGCGCCGGATCGCGGCCTCGCGCTCCTCGGCGGGAATGCCGGGGCCGTCGTCTTCCACCTCGATCACCGGACCCGGCCGCAGCCGCAGCGCGATGTGCGGCCCGCCATGGTTCACGGCGTTCTCGATGAGGTTCACCACCGCCTGCCGCAGCAGCGCCGCGTCGCCCTGCAGCGTGATTCCGGGCGCGATCTCCGTCCGCAGCGTCTTGCCGGCCTCCTCGGCGACCGGCGTGTAGATCTCGGCGCTGGTCTCCACGAGGACGGAAAGGTCGACGGGCGAAAACCCCTGCCGCAGCACGCCGCTCTCGGCGCGGGCGATGCGCAGCAGCGCGGAGAAGCTGGAGAGCACGGCATCCAGCTCGGCCATGCCGCGCTCCAGCATCGCGGCATCGGCCGCGGGGTCGCGCGGCCCGGCTAGCGCGCCCTCCAGCAGCTGCCGCAGGCGGGAGAGGGGGCTGCGCAGGTCGTGGGCGATGTCGTCCGTGACCTGGCGCTGGGCGATCATCAGCGCCTCGATGCGGCCGAGCAGCACGTTGAAGGTCTCGGTGAGCCGGTCGAACTCGTCGTCGCGGCCGCTGAGCGGCAGGCGTCGCGTGAGGTCACCCTCCATCACGTCGCGCGCAGCATCCGAGGCGGAGGAGAGCCGCCGCTCCATCCGGCCGGCCGCGACGAAGCCCAGGATCATCGCCAGCAGCGCCGCCGCCCCGCCGGCCATGGGCGGCGTCCAGGCCAGCGCCATCGCGGCCTTGTCCACCGGCGTGAGGTCCGCCGCCACGAGCAGCGTCCCGCCGCCCGGCAATGTGCCGCCCAGCACGCGCAGGCTCGGCCGCTCGCCCGTGCCGGGGAGGTTCGCGAAACCACGCAGGGGCGGCGGCGCCTGGGGCAGGCGGCCGGCGATGACCCGCCCGTCCGGCGCCAGCACCGCCACGAAGAGCGGGCCGCGCCGGCGCGCATAGGTGTCCACCGAGATCGCGAGGCCGCGCAGCCCGGTCTCCTCGAACTCGCGCACGAAGCCCTCGGCCTCTGCGGCGATGGCGAGGTCGAGCTGCTGACGCAGCGCGCCTTCCGCGCGCCACCACCCCCAGTAGGAGCCGAGCAGCGAGAGCACGAGCATGACGGCGGCCGAGACCGTCGCGGCGCGCAGCGCGAAGCTGGAGAGGTGCCTCATCCCGGCGGCCGCCTTCGGCGGTTGAGTTTTTTTGGTGCCCTCAGACGCCGGGCGCCGCCTCCGGCGGCTTGGCTTCGCCGCGCTACGGGAGCGCCAGGCCGGCAGGTCGGTTGGGCGGCGCCGGCCGCTATGCGGCCGGATACGGTGTGGGAGCCCCGATCCTCGCAGCTGCGCGCCTGGCTTCGCGGATCCGACCGCAAGCCGGCGCTGGAAAGGTCACCGATCGCCGCTGGCCGGATCATCCCTCCGTCCCGGGCGCCGAGAGCGCATAGCCCGCGCCGCGCACCGTCCGGATCATCGGCGCCTCGCCGGGCAGGTCCAGCTTCCGCCGTAGCCGGCTGACATGCACGTCCACCACGTTGGTCGTGGGATCGAAGGAAAAATCCCAGACCTTCTCCAGCAGCATGGTCCGCGTGATGACCTCGCCCGGATGGCGCATCAGGAACTCCAGCAGCCGCCACTCGGTCGGCAGCAGGTCGAGCTTGCGCGCGCCGCGCGTGACCGTGCGCTGCAGCAGGTCCATGCGCAGCTCGCCGAGGCCCAGCACCGACTGCTCGGCCGGCGGCCCCGAGGGGCGGCGGGCCAGCGCCCGGATGCGCGCACGCAGCTCGGCGAAGGCGAAGGGTTTTCCCAGATAATCGTCCGCGCCGGCCTCCAGCCCTTCCACGCGCTTCTCGACGTCGCCGAGAGCGGTCAGCATCAGCACCGGCGTGGCGATCTCGGCGAGGCGGATCGCGCGGATGATGGAAAGCCCGTCCGGGCCCGGCAGCATCCGGTCCGTCACGATCACGTCGAAGGGCTCGCTCATCGCCAGGAACATGCCGTCGCGGCCGTTGCTGGCGTGGTCCACGACATGGCCTTCCTCGCGCAGGCCCTTGGCGATGTAGCCGGCGGTGGTCTCGTCGTCCTCGATCAGGAGGATGCGCATCTGGGATCATGCCGCCTGTTGGACCGGCCAGCCTGCCATGAATCCAGGCCCGGCGGGAGAGAGAGGCAACCGGGACCCCGCGCGGGTGCCCCGCGTGGGTGCTATGAACCACCATGGCCGACACCGCCCCCGCCGCGACCCACACCCCACCGACCGCGAGGGCGAGGGACGTGCTCGCCGTGACCCATTCCACCACCTACCGCTATGCGGCTCCCGTCACGCTCGGGCCGCAGCGCCTGATGCTCCGCCCGCACGACAGCCACGACATGCGGCTGCTCTCCGCCTCGCTGACCCTCTCGCCGCCCGGGAAGCTGCGCTGGTTCCACGACGTCTTCGGCAACAGCATCGCCATGGCCGAGTTCGACGGCCCGACGCAGGAGCTGGTCATCCGCAGCGACCTCGTCGTGGAACGCTTCGACGAGGAGCGGCCGCGCGACACCGCCTCGGAGATCGCGCCCGAGGCCCGGAACTGGCCCTTCCTCTATTCGCCCGACGATCGCGCCGACCTGGGCACCATGATGCTCGCGCAATACGCCGATCCCGGCGGCCGTGTCCTGCGGTGGGGGCAGGGCTTCGTGGCGGCCTATCCGACGCCGACGCTCGGCCTGCTACGCGACATCAATGCCAGCATCCAGGCCGGCTTCGCCTATCGCGCCCGCGAGGAGGCCGGCACCCAGACGCCGCTGGAGACGCTCGACCGCGGCTCGGGCACCTGCCGCGACTTCGCCGTGCTGATGATCGAGACCTGCCGCGCCATGGGCTTCGGCGCCCGGCTCATCAGCGGCTACCTGCGCGTGCCGGAGGAGAGCGCCCTGCTCGGCGCCGGCTCCACCCATGCCTGGTGCGAGGTCTACCTGCCCGGCGCGGGGTGGATCGCCTTCGACCCGACCAACGGCCTCATGGGCAGCCGCGACCTCATCCGCGTGGCGACGGTGCGCGACATCCGCCAGGCCGCGCCGATCAGCGGCAGCTACATCGGCCAGCCGGAGGATTTTCTCGGGATGGAGGTCTCGGTCGAGGTGCGGCGGGTCGGGCCCCAATGGGTCGACGCCCAAGGGGTCGACGCCCAATGGGTCGAGGCTGGGGCGCTTCCGCCCGCGTGACGCACGGGCTTATCCTTCGCCGAAACGGAGGACGGCCCCATGCACGATCCGCTCGACGCGGCCCATCTGCCCCAGGGCGTCCGTGCCCGCATCCTGCCGCATGTGAACGGCCTCGACATGCACCTGCTGGAGGCCGGCGAGGCGGGGCGTCCGCTGCTCCTGCTGCTGCACGGCTTCCCGGAGCTCGCCTTCTCCTGGCGTAACGTCATGGTCCCGCTGGCCGAGGCCGGCTACCACGTGGTCGCGCCCGACCAGCGCGGCTATGGCCGCACCACCGGCTGGACCGCCTCCTTCGACGGCGAGATCCAGAGCTTCGGCCCGCTCAATTACGTGCGCGACGCAATGGCCCTGGTGGCAGCGCTCGGCCACACGGAGGTCGCTGGTGTCATCGGCCACGACTTCGGCTCGCCCGTCGCCGGCAACTGCGCGATCGCGCGGCCGGACGTCTTCCGCTCCGTAGTGGTGATGAGCGCACCCTATGGCGGCCCGCGGCCCTGGCCGATGGGCGAGCAGACGCAGCCCGAAGCCGCCGCGGGCCTCGCCTCGGGAGGCATGAACGAGGCGCTCGGCCTGCTGGACCCGCCGCGCCAGCACTACCAGTGGTACTACTCGACATCAGGGGCCAATGAGAACATCTGGCACGCGAAGCAGGGGCTCGCGAACTTCCTGCGTGCCTACTACCACCACAAGAGCGCCGATTGGGCCGCCAACCGGCCCTTCCGGCTGTCCGGCTGGGTGGCTCCCGAGCTCGCGAAGATGCCGACCTACTACATCATGCCGCGCGACCTCGGCATGGCGGAGACGGTCGCGGCCGAGATGCCCAGCGCGGCCGAAATCGCTGCGAACACCTGGCTGCCGGAGAAGGACCTCGCCGTCTATGCGATGGAGTATGGCCGCACCGGCTTCCAGGGCGGGCTGCAATCCTATCGCTGCACGACATCAGGGCTGGTGGGCGCCGAGATGCGGCTCTTCGCCGGCAAGCGGATCGAGGTGCCGGCCTGCTACATCGCGGGCGCCAGCGACTGGGGCGTGTACCAGAAGCCGGGCGACTTCGAAGCCATGCAGAACTCGGCCTGCGCCGACCTGCGCGGCTGCCATCTGGTGCCCGGCGCCGGGCACTGGGTGCAGCAGGAGCAGCCGGCGGCGACGGTGGAGCTGCTGCTCGATTTCCTGCGGCGGAAGGATGCGCCCGGCGGGCGGGCGGACCGCTCCGACTAGGTTCTCCGCACCAGCGCGGTCGGATAGAAGCGCCCGTCCTGCCGGCCGCCCTCCAGCACATACGCCCCCGGCATCTCGATCCGCACCGGATCGGCAACCGAATCCGCCTCCGCATCCCAGGCCGCGCGCAGCGGCCGCCCGTCCATGCCTTCCAGCGGCACGCCGAGCAGATGCAGCAGGGTCGGCACCACGTCGGTCAGGTCCGCCATGGCGCGCACCGTGGCGTTGACGCGGAACGGCCCGCCCTCGAAGCCCATGACGGTCGCCAGCTCGCGCCGGTGCAGCCCGCCATGCATGCCGCCGCCTTCCGGGACGTCGCCGGCGTCGAAGGGCGCCTCGCCGCGGATTCCGAAGCGATCGGGCCCCTCCGAACCGGCGAAGAGCAGCACGAGATCGGCGGAGCGGGCGTGCTCGGCATTCAGCATCGCCAGCGGCGCCACGCGGCCGGGCAGGATCGAGGGGTCGTTGGCCAGTAGCGAGCCGAACCAGTCCTGCGTGGCGAGCCAGTCCGCCACCTGCGGCGCCAGCGACTTGTCGCGCAGCCAGATGCCCGGCGCGCCGGCCGGCGCCACCGTGATGTCCGTGCCGCCATCGCTCGCCGGCAGCCCCGCCTCCGCCATCAGCTTCGCCACCGAGATCTTGCGCGGCCCGGTCACGTGCCCGTGGTCCGACAGCACCACCAGCCCGATCTCGCCCGCATCCGGCTGGGCATCGCGCCAGGCGACGATGGCAGCCACGCAGGTATCGGCCTCGGCGATCGCCAGCCGCGTGTCGGCGCCGTCCAGCCCGCGATAATGGAAGGACACATCGGGCTCCGGACACCAGAAGAGCGCCACATCCGGCTTGATCTCGGGCAGTACGAATTCCGTCAGCACCCGGCAGGCGTGGCGCGAGCGCTCGAGGTTCGGCACCGAGGCCGGCGGCGTGGGCCCGAGCCGCGCGGCGGCGGCCTTCGCATCGGCCGTGTCCACATCCGCCGCGTTCCAGCGAAACTGGCCGAGCCGCGTCGCGGCGGGGCTGGCCACCAGCGTCTGGCCGGGCGTGCCGGCGGAGACCACCGCGAAGCTGCGCCCTGCGGCGGCCAGCCGCTCGCCGATGGTCAGGCGCTGCAGCGGCGATTCCCTACCGGCGGAAAGGACCAGGAAATCCGCCCGGTCCTTGGTGCGCAGCAGCCGGTCGGGCGCCAGGTTGGCGTCGAAGACGGTATTTCCCACCATGCCGTGCGAGGCCGGCCGGCAGCCCGTGACCAGCGAGGGCGTGGCCACGCGCGTCTCGCTCGGGAAGACGCTGCGCGCCTCGGCGAAGCGCGTGCCCCGCGCCATCAGCGCCGACAGCGCGGGCATCCGCTCTGCGGTCACCAGATCAGGCCTGAGCCCGTCCAGCACGATCATCACGAAACGCATCCGGTTCACCCCTTGGAATGTTGAGGAGAATGCAGGCTCGCCATCGATCCGTCATGGGGCGAAGCCGTGACGATTGGCGCGAATCCATTCAGCATGCTGCAACAGACCCGCAGTTTGCTGTCAGCTCGCAGCTTAGGTGGAACTGGACGGCCAGGCGTCGCGGTCGAGGCGCTCAGAAGGGGACCGGCGAGGTTGGAGCGAGAGATCGCAAACGTCATGAGGGCGAGCGGCATCCGCAATTTCCGCTACATCGCCTTCCCGCCGGTCGTCTTCGAGGCGCCGTCGCGCGCCGTCGAGGCGGAGGCGGTGGTCCTGCCGGAGCCGGTCCCCG
>JAQGHZ010000212.1 GCA_028291485.1 Rubritepida sp.
TGTCGCCGATCAGCACGGAGACGCGCTTGTAGTCGATGCCCAGCAGCTCGGCCGTGATGTTGGCGATGGAGGCGCGCGAACCGCCGACATCCGGATGGCCCGTCGTCACCACGACGTTGCCGTCCTCGGTGACGTTCACCTGCGCGCTGGATTCACCGCCCGCATTGAACCAGAAGCCGCTGGCCACGCCGCGCCCCTGGTGCTTGCCGAGCGGTGCCTTGTAGTGCGGATGCGCCATCGCGGCCTCGATGGTGTCCACGAAGCCGATGACCGGGAAGACCGGGCCATGCGCCGCCTTGGTGCCCTGCTTCGCCGCGTTCTTCAGACGCAGCTCCAGCGGGTCCATCTTCAGCGCCTCGGCGATCTCGTCCATCACGCATTCGGCCGCATAGGCGCCGATCGGCGCGCCCGGCGCGCGATAGGCCGCGACCTTCGAGCGGTTGGACACCACGTCGAAACCCACGGAATGCACGTTCGCGATGTCGTAAGGCGCGAAGGCGCAGCCCGCCGCGCCCCGGATCGGCGAACCCGGCAGCGCGCCGGCCTGGAGGTAGAAGGTGCCCTGGGCCGCGACGATCTTGCCATCCTTCGTCGCGCCGATCTTCACCGTGCTCATCGAGCCGGAGGTCGGCCCCGTTGCGCGCATCACCTCGTCGCGCGTCATCACCATCTTCACCGGCCGGCCGGTCTTCTTCGCCAGGATCGTGGCGACGGGCTCCAGGTAGACGATGGTCTTGCCGCCGAAGCCCCCGCCGATCTCGGCAGGGATGGCCCGGATGTCGCTCTGCGAGATGCCCGTCAGCAGCGAGGTCATGGCGCGCACCATGAACTGGCCCTGGCTGGAGCTCCAGATCGTGGCCTTGCCGTCGGTGACGCTCACCAGGCAGGAATGCGGCTCGATATAGCCCTGGTGCACCGGGCGCGTCTTGAAGCTGCGCTCGATCACCACGTCGGCGCCGGCGAAGCCCGCTTCGACGTCACCCAGCTTGTGCTCCAGCTTGCCGGCGATGTTGGAGGGCTTGCCTTCGAAGCTCAGGAAATCGTGCAGGATCGGCGCCTCGGGCCTGATCGCCTCCTCGAGCTCGATGACGTGCGGCAGCACCTCATAGACGACCTCGATGAGCTTGCAGGCCTCGGCCGCGATGCGCTCCGACATGGCGGCGACGGCGGCGATGGGCTGGCCGTGGAACAGGGCCTTCTCGCGCGCCATGACGTTGCGGCTCATCCAGCGCATATCCTGGATGCCGAGCATCACGGACTTGTCGATCGGGAATTCCACGATGTCCTTGGCGGTCACCACCGCCTTCACGCCTGGGTGCGCCTCGGCCTTCGAGGTGTCGATCGAGACGATCCGCGCATGCGCGTGCGGGCTGCGCAGCACCTTGCCCCAGATCATCCCGGGCATGTTGGTGTCGGCCGAGTAGGAGGCGCGCCCCGTGACCTTGTCCGCGCCGTCCGGACGGACGGTGCTCTGGCCGATCCACTTGTTGTTGATGACGTTCATCAGGCGGCTCCCCTCATCTCGGCGGCGGTTTCCATCACGGCGCGGACGATCTTGTCGTAGCCGGTGCAGCGGCAGAGGTTGCCGGCGAGCCAGAAGCGCACCTCCGACTCGGTCGGGTCGGGGTTCTGCGCCAGCAGCGCGCGCGAGGCCATCAGCACGCCGGGCGTGCAGATGCCGCACTGGAGCGCCGCCATCTCGAGGAACTTCTGCTGCAGCGGGTGCAGCGTCTCGCCCTTCGCCATGCCCTCGATGGTGTCGATCTGCTTGCCCTCGGCCTCGGGGGCCAGCATCAGGCAGGAGCAGACCAGGCGGCCGTCCAGCATGATGGAGCAGGCCCCGCAATCGCCGGTGCCGCAGCCTTCCTTGGCGCCCGTCAGGCCGAGCGCCCCGCGCAGCAGGTCGAGCATGCTGTCATGCGGCTCGCAGAGGAACTCCTCGGGCTCGCCGTTGATGGTGGTGGTGACGTGCATCTTGGCCATGGCTCAGATCCTCCCGGCGCGTTCGGCGGCGATGGCGGTGGTGCGCTTCAGCAGCACCCCGGCCACCCTGGTGCGGTAGACGATGGTCCCGCGCTTGTCGTCGATGGGCTTGCAGGCGGCGCTGCAGGCGGCGGCCGCGGCGTCGAGCGCGGCATCCTCCAGCTTCGAGCCGATGAGCGCCCTGGCCGCATCGGCGACCAGCAGCACGGTCGGCGCGACCGCGCCGAGGCCCACGCGGGCGGCGGTGACAGTGCCGTTCTCCAGGGTCAGGCTGACGCCGACACCGACGACCGCGATGTCCATCTCGGTGCGCGGGATCATGCGCAGATAGGCGTCGGAGGAGCCCTTGGGGCGCGGCGGCAGGGTGAAGCCCACCAGGATCTCGCCGGGCGCGAGGTGGGTGCGGCCCGGCCCGGCCGGGAAGGCCTCGACCGGCATCTCGCGCCGGCCGTTGGGGCCCTGGAGGGTGAGGATCGCACCGGCCGCGATCATGGCCGGCACGCTGTCGCCCGCCGGCGAGCCGTTGCACAGGTTGCCGCCCGGCGAGGCGCGGCCCTGCACCTGGGTGGAGCCGATGAGGTTGATGGCTTCCAGCACGCCCGGCCAGACGGTCCCGAAGCGCGGATGCTCGGCGAGAACAGCGCCGGAGACGGCGGCACCGACCCGGAAGCCACCCTCGGGCGTCTCCTCGATGCCGGTCGTCTCGGCGATCTTCTTGATGTCGATGATCGTGCCGGGCTGGACGACGCCGGCGCGCATCTGCACCAGCAAGTCGGTCCCGCCGGCCAGGATGCGCGCGGCGCCTGCGGCGGCCGCATAGGCGCCGATGGCCTCGTCGAGCGTTTGGGGGGCGATGTATCGGATCTCTGTCATTCTTGTTTCCGCAATCGTTTCCGATCCCGCCTGGATCGGGATGCTGCCCTTCGGGCACACAGGTTCCGAAACGCTACGCTTGCAATCAGGGGTGGAATAGCCCCCTATTCATGCGCTATAATCACCCAAGAATAGCGCTGAGCTTGCCAGCTTACCCAAGTGAAGATGGGTCAGTCGCGCGAGTTGCCTGCCGCTTCGTCTTCGAGGTCGTTCCTGACGGGATAAGGGAGAATGGCCAGCGACGGATCGACGATCCGCGACGCAGCTGACGAAATAGCCCGGGCTCGCCGCCGGAGCCCGGAAACGCCATCTCCTGGCGGCCGGCCTACCCCGCCTCCGACTTGAAGAATCCGATGACGGCCAGTCCGGACCTGGCCAGCGCGCTG
>JAQGHZ010000234.1 GCA_028291485.1 Rubritepida sp.
GGGTTTCCAAACAGACTCTAAGGGCGGAGGGGGATGTTCAACCCCCGCTGCACCGCCGGCCGCAGCCCGCGCTCCAGCCAGGCCGGGACGCCTCCACGACGAGGTTCCGCACCCAGCGGAGCATGGAGATGTCGGCGATGGTGTAGTCGGCGCCCATGATCCACTCGCGGCCCCCGAGGCGCGTCTCGATCACGCCGAGCGGGCGCTTGTCCTCGTGCTCATCCCATTCGTGGAAGGCCTCTGTACGATCGCGCAAACTCGGCAGCTATACCTGTCGCTTCCAGTACAATCCGCGTCGGATATGCGACTCGGAGCTCGGCCTCTCAATCAATGCGTGAGATCATGAAGGCCCTCGAAAGGAACGTGCAGATCGGTGACGATTCCGATGGTGTTGCGGCTCTTACGCCGTGCTAATGCTCGGACCCGCGATACGCAACCGCTCCCTTCGCGAAGGGATGATGTGCTTCCCCGATCGTTCGGCAGTCTGCGTTTTTAGGAATACATGCGCGGCCTAGGGGGCCCCAAATTATACACGTGCGGTGGGAATAGAATAACGATGGGTTAACCTGACAATTGGATTGTGGAGATAGCTATGCCGCTGAACGAGCTAGTAGCGAATGCCAATCCGGCCCGAGATGATGTCCAGCAAACCGATTTCGGCTACGACGTCATACCCCGCTACATCTGCAACAATTGGCAGGAGATCACCGCGGCGCAGGGCCCGGGCGCATACCCGTTCGATGTCGTGATCATCGGCGCGGGAATGTTCGGCGGTTATTGCGCCGAGAAGCTCTACCGCCGGGGCGGCAGTGCTGCGTTGAGGATCCTGCTCCTCGATGCCGGCGCGTTCCTGCTGCAATCGCACATCCAGAACCTTCCCCAGCAGCTGGGGGGTAAGGTCGGCGGCCCGAATTATCTACGCGCGCGGGATGATGCAAGCGGCGCGCAGAACGTCGTCTGGGGGATGCCGTGGATCAGCAACGAGGTGTTTCCAGGGCTCGCCTACAGCATCGGGGGAAGATCGCTGTTCTGGGGCGGCTGGTCGCCGCCGCTCACTCCTGCGGATCTTGCCAGCTGGCCGAGCGAGGTGGCGACGTATTTGAACGGCGCTGCCGGTTACGCGGCGACCGCCGCTGAAATCGGCACCGCCGTAACCACCGATTTCATCACGCACACGGCACTGTTCAACGCCATGCTCGACAAGGCCCAGGCGGCGCTGCCGCTCTCGGGCATTACGGAGGCCGGCGAGGCACCGCTGGCGGTCGTTGGCTCGGCGCCACGCTCGGGCCTGTTTGCCTTCGATAAATTCAGCAGCGCGCCCTTCATCATGGACGCGATCCGAAACGACGTGGGGGTCAATGGCGGGGGCGGAGACGCCCGCCGCCGGATTTTCCTCGTACCGCGCACGCAAGTGCATCGGCTGAACCTGAGTGGCACCCATGTAAGCTCACTTGACATGAGCGTTGCCGGCGTTCGCCAGCAATTGGCGCTTGCGCCGGGCTGCGCCGTGATCCTCGCCAACAGCACGATCGAAGCGACGAGGCTCGCACTCGAATCACTGGGGATTGGGTCGCAGCAATTCGGCTCGCCCCGCGTCGGTAACCTCATGGCGCATCTGCGCAGCAATATTACAGTGCGGATCAAGCGCACGGCGCTGGGGCTCGGGCCGCCAGCAGACCTCGAAACGGTTGCGCTGATCGCGCGCGGGACGGCGCTCGGCCGGCGGTTCCATCATCAGATTACCGCCGCCGATATCGCCGGACCGAACCCGGAAAGCGCCATGTGGAGCATGGTGCCGGACGTCGACGTGATCGGAAGCCTGCTCACAAACCAGGATCCCAACTGGGTCGCGATCACCTTCCGCGGCATCGGCGAGATGGAGGACCAGCAAACGGTCGCCAACATCGACCCCGCACGCAGTTGGCTCGATCTCAGCAATGAGACCGATCGGTGGGGCATGCGCCGCGCTTACGCGCATCTGGTCGCCACGCAAAACGACCAGAATTTATGGGCGGCAATGGACCAGTCGGCTTTCGATCTTGCACTCGCCCTGGCCGGCAGCGCTGGCAATATCGAATATTGGAACGGTGGCCAATGGCAGGCGGCTCCGTTGCAGCCGGACGCCAATGGCCGGCGCTTCTGGCGGGATACGCTAGGGACGACGCATCATGAGGCGGGCACCTTGTTCATGGGTGCACCCGGCGCCTCCATCACCGACACCAACGGCAAATTCCACGGCACGGACAATGCCTATGTCGCCGGGCCTGCCCTGTTCCCGACACTCGGTTCGGCAAATCCCTCGCTCACCGCTTTCTCGCTCGCGCGCCGCACCGTGAACGCCATCGTCGCGGCCACGACGCAGTCGCCTGCGACTGGCTTCGCGCCGCTTTCCTTGGCTCCCGCGGACTGGCAGATAGTCAAACAGCCCAACAGCCCGGCGACAATGATCCACTACGGCTCAGTACTGGAGACGTCGGGATGGTACGGGCTTTACTGGTACGTTAAGGAACAATTCAGCAATTTCATCCTCTCCCTCGAATGGCGGATAAGCCGCCGCGAGGAGAATTCGGGGGTCTATATCCGCATTCCTGCCCCGACGGCAGCGAACGCGCTGCAGGCGGCGGACACGCAAGGCCACGAGATCCAGATCGATCAGCGCGGGTTTGATTCCGTCACCGGCACCGAAGGGCACTCGCTCAAAATGACGGGCGCCATTTACGATTTGCAGGCTCCGTCCGTTTCGACGCAAGTACCGATCGGGGTCTGGAACCGATATATCATCGAAGCCAATGGTCCCCGGATCCAGGTCACGCTAAATGGCCAGTTGGTCAATGACTATCAGAGCTCACGTGAACAGACGGGATATATTGCCTTGCAGATGCACGACTTCATGTCGCGCACGCAATTTCGCAATCTGCTCATTCGGAAACTTCCATAGAGCTGAGCTGCAATCGGTTGAATCAGAGATGAGGGCTCTCAAGATTGGGGGCCGGTGGAAGGCCATCGCCGGGCGTCCCGGCTTTCGGTCTGGCGGCCGGTCGGTGTTCGTCGGCGAGGTCGTAAGTGACCCTAAGCGGGGTTGAGCGAGCGGAAGGGCGGCGTCCAACTCTCGTTCCCGCCGGTGTCGATGAAATACCTTCACGCCGTGGGGCGTCGGTGCGGAATAGTGCCGGAGACGGTCCGACCGGGCCGGCGGCCAGGCTCTCGTGATCGCGGCGATGCCGGCCAGGGGGCATGGACTCACGCGTGCCGCCCGGCGTATAGCCACATCGGAACAAATCATGAACCTTAGGGGGGATCGATCATGGCCAGGCCACCGGCCCAGGTGCCCGCGCAGCTCTGGTTCGCCGGCTTCGAGGCGCCGCCGCCAGAGCCGCGCCGCCACCGGCACAACCTGTTCTTCGCCGTGAAGCTGGACGAGGCGGCGACGGGCAGCGTCGTCGGGATCCGCTCGGACCTCCAGCGGGCCTTCGGCCTGCAGGAGCCGAACGTCGCGCCGGAGCAGCTGCACATGACGCTCTTCCCCGTCGTCTCCAGCGACGAGCCGCCGGCGCCGGATTTCCTCGACCGCGTCCGTGGCGCGGCGGCGACGGTGGCCGCCGCGCCCTTCACCGTGGAGCTCGACCGGATCCTCAGCTTCCGCAACCGCCGCCCCGCCAAGCCGCTGGTCCTGGCCGGGCGGTGGCCGAGCGAGCCCTTCATCGCCCTGCAGCGCCGGATCAGCCTGGCGGTCGGCGCCTGCGGGCTGCATGCCCGCCCGCACGACTTCGGGACGCCGCATGTGACCCTGACCTGGGACCGCGACATCGAGCGCGAGCTGGAGATCGATCCCATCCCGCTGGTGGCGCGCGAATTCGCCTTCATCCACAGCCATGTGGGCCAGCGGCGGCACGACATGCTCGGGCGATGGCCGCTGCGGGGAGGATAGGCAAGCGCGCCCTGCCCCCGCATGATCGCCGCATCGAAGCGAGGGGGCGCCGTGCCATTTCTCCATGCGAGCGCGGCGCATATCGAGGCCTATCTCGCCGCCTACGGGCTCTTCGCGATCTTCGGGCTGATCTACCTGGAATCGCTGGGCCTGCCGGTGCCGGGCGAGAGCGCGCTGATCGGCGCCTCCGTCCTGGCGATCCATGGCGAGTTCTCCGTCTTTTCCCTGTTGGCTGTCGTCTGGGCCGCGGCCGTGCTGGGCGACAGCACGGGCTACCTGATCGGGCGGGTCGGTGGGCGGCCGCTGCTCCGGCGCTACGGCTGGCTCGTCCGCCTGACGCCCGAGCGGCTGGCGCGCCTGAAGGAACTGTTCCGGCGGCGGGGCGCCCTGATCATCGTGGGCGCGCGCTTCGTGGTGCTGCTGCGGCAGCTGAACGGGCTGGTCGCCGGCTCCATGGGGATGCCCTGGCCGCATTTCGTCGCGGCGAACGCGCTGGGCGGGGCGCTGTGGGCGGCCGCCTGGACGCTTGGGCCGTACTACCTCGGCGGGTTCTTCGGGCTGAACAGCGTTCTGCACCGGCCGTGAAGGGGGCGATTCCGTGGGAATCCGGGTTGCGTTCCGGGCGGGCGCATGGGTTGATGGATGGCATTATCGCCCGAAGCGGCGCGCCGGACATCGCAGGGATGCGGCGCAGACGGAGCAGCGCCATGGACACCCTCACCCACACCCCCGCCGATCTGCTCGAAGCCGAGCGCCGGCAGGCCCGCATCGACATGGCGGCGGCCCACCGCCTGGCCGTGACGCACGACTTCCACGAGGCGATCGACAACCACTTCACCCTCATGGTCCCCGGCCGCCCGGGCCGCATCTACCTCAACGCCTACGGCCTGCACTGGACCGAGGTGACGGCGAGCAACCTCATCGAGGTCGCCTATGACGGCAAGGTGATCGAGGGCACCGGCCCCGCCGACCGCAGCGCCATCTGCATCCACGCGCCGATCCACGAGGCCACCGGCGCCGAATGCGTGCTGCACACGCACATGCCCTATTGCACGGCGATCTCGCAGCTCGAGGACATGACCATCGAGATGACGGGCCAGAGCGCGCTGCAGTTCAACAACCGCATCGCCTACGACTACGACTACAACGGCTTCGCCCACGAGCACGAGGAGGGCGCGCGCATGGCCGCCCTCATGGACGGCAAGCCCATCCTGATGCTGGCCAATCACGGCGTGGTGGTGACGGGCAAGAATGTCGCCCAGGCCTATCACCGCCTCTACTACCTCGAGCGCGCCTGCCGCACGCAGATGTTCACCATGTGGACGGGCCAGCGCCGCCGCTTCGTGAAGGAGGAGGTGCTGGAGAAGATGCGCGCCCAGGCCGGGTGGAAGGACCCGACCATGGCGATGTCGGGGCCGGAGTACCACTTCGCCGCGCTGAAGCGGGTGCTGGACAAGACCCAGCCGGACTACGCGGACTGACGGGTCGCGCCTTGAGGGACTCCCTCCCGAGCGCGGAGACTCTCTGAACCTCGAGGGTTGGCCGATTTCGCCAACGAGGTTCAGCGCGCGGCCATCGCCACGGAGTTTCGGCAACCGATTTGCGGATGGCTTGTTGTCCCATTGGTCGGCGACGCAATCACCGCTCGAACTCATGTGCTCCGAGCCCCAGGCTTCCCCGTAGCTCGGCCGGATTTCCGGCACGTTGCGCCGCCGCGAACGGAGCGACCGGTGGCTGACGAGAGGGTCGAGTTCAGCGTGTTGCAGCGGGATGCCGCCGATGGTCCACCCGGAGCGACGGCTGCCTTTCCCTATGACCGTGCGACGGTGGAGCGCTTTCGTGAGGCATTCCCGCGGGCACGCTGGCGTGAGGAGCTGGGCGCCTGGTTTGTGCCGGGCACTCGGGCGGAGCGACGCCTGACGGCCTGGTCCGGGCGCGAATGGCCGGGCGTGCTGGCCTATGCCGACCAGCGTGGCCGTGACGCCTTCACGTTCGAGCCGATCACGAGCCCCTACCTGGAGGTGGGCGACGACTTCGTGATCCGGACGCCGTATTCGC